>JBIKOK010000221.1:0-11071 GCA_044358025.1 Opitutaceae bacterium | reverse complement strand
TCGCGTTGGCGGTTGATGCGGCGCCGGCGGTGCGGTTGGTTGACGGGCCATGACGGAACTGGAGCAACTCACGCAGCTGTGCGAACGCCTCGGTGCGCCCCGGGTGCAGGCGGCGACAATGGCGGCGCAGTTGGCGAAACGGGCCACGCAACTGGCGAGCGAGCGTGGGCTGACGCGCGAAGTGGCGATGGCGCGGTTGCTGGAGGCGGTGGTGAAGGGGCGGGCGGGCGAGGCGCCGGCGAGCCCGGCGGTGCCGCCGGCGTGAAGGGGGGAATGGCGTAAAGCCGAGCGGATGCGGGCGGAAGGGCGGAAACCGATTTGATCGCGCCGGGCGGCGGGCGTGCGCTCGCGCCTCCCGCGCTCACCCCACGATGAACAAAGCCGACTGGATCGAGGCCGTGCAGAACTCGCTGGGAGGAGCCGCCTCCGAAGCCGCGGCTGAGCGCGCGACCGACGCGGTGTTGGCGGCGGTCAAACGGGGGCGGCGCCGCGACAAGGAAGCGGCGCTGGTGGGGTTTGGGACGTTTGTCGCGGTGGTGCGGCCCGCGCGCCGCGGATTGCAATCCGCCCGCGAAACAGCCGAGGGCGATCGGGGCGATCAAGACCGTGCGGTCGCGGCCGGCGCCGAACGGCGGGCGATGGCGGGAGGGCGTCGCGCGCGTCATCGGGCGGTTTCGGATTCGACGGGAGGAGGGGCGGGGACTTGGCTGGGGTCTGACGTATGAAAACCGCCCTCGTGAAATTGTTTCGCGCCACCTTTGGCCGTGCGCCGGAGATCATTGCCCGGGCGCCGGGCCGCATCGAGTTCATCGGCAACCACACGGACTACAACGGTGGCACGGTGCTCGGCGCGGCCATCGACCGGGGGGTGTGGGTGGCGGTCGCGCCGCGCGAAGACGGGCAGCGGCGGTTTGCGAGCGACCAGCGCGGGGGCGTCGTGGCGGTGTCAGGGGAAAACTTGGACAAGCGAGCGGGTGCGGAGAGTTGGGTGAACTATCCGCTCGGCGTGTTGGCGGCGCTGCCGGCGTTCGGCCTGCGGGCACCGGAGGGAGTCGATTACCTCGCGATGTCGGATTTGCCGACCGGGGCGGGGTTGAGCAGCAGCGCGGCGATCGAGCTGGCCTCGGGGCTGGCCTTCCTCGCGATGACGCGGCAGGAGCCGTCGCGCGAGACGCTCGTGAAGGTGGGGAAGCACGCGGAGAATGAGTTTGTCGGCGTGCCGTGCGGCATTTTGGACCAAGGCGTGTCGGGCTTCGGCCGGAAAGACCATCTGGTGTTCATCGACTGCCGCGGGCCGACGTTTGCGACGGTGCCGCTGCCGGCGGCCGCGCATTTCTGGATTTTCAACACGCACACGAAGCATGCGCTGGTCGACGGGCTGTATGCGGCGCGGCACAGCGAGTGCATGGCGGCGGCGAAGGCCCTGGGAGCGGGGCGACTCGTTGACGTGTCGCCGGCGGAGGTCTGGGCGGCGGAGGCGCGGTTGTCGCCGGTGGCGTTCAAGCGCGCGCGGCATATCACGGAGGAGATCGCGCGCGTGACCGCGACCCAGGAGGCGTTGCGGGCGGGCGATCTGGCGGCGGTCGGAAAGCTGCTCACGGCGTCGCACCGGAGTTCGCAGACGCTGTTCGAGAACAGCACGGCGGAACTGGATTTTCTCGTCGAGACGCTCGGGGCGACGCCGCACGTGTTCGGCGCGCGGCTGACGGGCGGCGGGTTTGGCGGCGCGGTGATGGCGCTGACCTCGGGGCAGTTCGGCGCGGCGCAGGCGGACGCGGTGGCCGCGGTGTATGCGGCGAACTTCGGTGCGCGGCCCGACGTGCTGCACACGCAGACGGGCGACGGCGCGGCGCTGGTCGCGGTTTAGAAGAGGACTGCGACGTCGGCGAACCAGGCGCCGACCCCGTCGCGGAAGATCAGGAAGTAAAGGGCGGCGGCGATTGCGAGCATCGGGCCGAAGGGGACGTGGGCGCCGAAACCGAGGGCGACGGGTTCGCCTTCGGGGGTTTCGGAGGGCGGGGCGACGGGGGCGGCTTTGCCGGAGATTTTCTCCCAGATCCAGGCGACGGCGAACCACACGGTGCCGACGCAGGCGCCGCCGAAGACGGCGAAGGCGGCGCCCTGCCAGCCGCAGAACGCGCCGATGGCGCCGACGAATTTTACGTCGCCGAAACCCATGGCTTCTTTTTTCAGCGCGGCTTCGGCGAGCAGCGCGATCCAGAGCACGAGGCCGGAGCCGACGAGCAGACCGAGGAGGGAGGCGACGCCGGAGCGAAGGCTGTCTCCGAGAAAAAAATCCGTGTGCTGACCGTGCAGGGCGGGCACGGCGAAGGACAGCAGCACGCCGAGCACGCCGAGGCCGAGCGTGAACACGTCGGGGATGATCATGTGGTCGAGATCGATGAACGTCGCGGCGACGAGGCAGCTGAGGAAAATCCACCCGCACACGACGAGGCCCGGGGAAAAGGTGCCGCCGGGGGAGAGGCGCAGCCAGCAGGCGACGAAGAGCAGGCCGGTGAGGAGTTCGACGAAGGGGTAGCGGACGGAAAACGGCCGGCCGCAGCACCGGGCGCGGCCGCGGAGGGCGAGCCAGGAGAGGATGGGCAAGTTGTCGTAGAACTTGATCGGCTGGCCGCAACCGCAGTGCGAGCCGGGGGTGACGATCGATTCCTCCTTGGGGAGGCGGTAGATGACGACGTTGAGGAAACTGCCGATGCAGGCGCCGACGACGAAGGCCACGCCGGGGAAAAACCACGGGAAGGCGGCGGCGATTTCGGCGAAGGAGGCGAGATTCATCGGGGAAAATGGCGACGACTGAGTGGCGCTACGCTCGCGAACCGCGGAACCGCGTGCAAGCCCGCTCCTCCGCAAACGATTGGGCGGATAGGGGGCACGGTTGGCGTCTGACGAAGAGGCTCAGGGATGAATGAGCGGCTGGGCTTCGTGGCGGAAGCGACGGTAGACGGTGAAGTCGCGGACGTCGGTGGTGATGATTTTCGCTTTGGGGTGAAGTTCGGAAAGCACCACCAGCGAGGCATCGCCGGCGTCCATTTGGGGATAGTGACCGAGGAGGGCGGAGGCGCGTGCTCCGTGGTGGGTCCAGATGGACAGAAGATTGAGACGCTTTTCAGTGACCAAGCGGACGAGCACGCGTATCGCTGCGCGTTCTCCGCGCAAGAGATGACAGGCTTCGCCGAAAACCAATTCGGTGGAGAACACCGGTTCGTCGAGCGTAGCGATGACGTGGGCGCTCCACGCGTGCCATTGATCGCGAGCGGAAAGCGCGCCGACTAGCGGTCCGGCATCGATCAAATATCTAATGGCCGAAGCCTTCACGCATCGAGAGGTCGGGCGGTGCGTTTTTGACCATGCCGATGAAGGGTTTCATGCCTTCGGCAAACGACGGACCGGAGCGGCGGGAGCGACGGGCCGGCGAAGCCGTCGTAGGTTTGCGACGGATTTTTTTCGCGGGGGCAATAGTCGTGGCCGGCATGTCCGTAGATTTGCGGGGAAAATTCCGGAGTCAAGGGAGGCCGAGGGCGGCGCGGGCGGCGGCGGCCATGGTGGGGGCGGTTTGGGCGGCGGGGATGCCGCTCCAGTGTTCGAGGGATTTGGCGCCCTGATGCACGAGCATCGCGAGGCCGTGGGCCTGCGGGAGACCGAGGGAAGCGGCCTGCCGGAGGAGAGGGGTCTGCGGCGGGTTGTAGATCATGTCGAACACGGCGGCGACGTTCGGGAGCGCGGTGAGGTCGGCCGGAGGCTCATCGGTGGGGCGCAGGCCGGCGCTGGTGGCGTTGATCACGAGGGCGCCGGACGGGAGGTCGGCCGGCGGGGCGGCGGAGGCGAAGCCGTGGAACGGGACGCCCTGGGCGACGGGGGCGAGGGTGGCGAGGAGGGCGTCGAGGGTGGCGCGCGTGCGGTTCGCGATCCACAGGGAGGCGCAGCGGCGTTGGAGGCACTCGACGGCGGCGCCGCGGGCGGCGCCGCCAGCGCCGAGCAGAATTACGTGCGCCCCGGCGAGGTCGCGGCCGAGGGTTGCTTGGACGGCCGAGGCGAGGCCGTAGCCGTCGGTGTTGAAGCCGTGCCACCCGCGTTCGGTCCAGCGGAGGGTGTTGACGGCACCGACGGGGCGGGCGGCGGGATCGAGTTCGGCGACGCGGTCGAACGCGATGATTTTGTGGGGGACGGTGAGGTTGACGCCGCGGAATTTTTTCGCGTGCAGGAGAGCGAGGGCGGTCGGGAGATCGTCGGGGTGGATCTCGAAACGGACGTAGTGCCAGTCGGCGAACCGGGGGTCGGCGCGGGCGAGTGCGGCCAGTGCGGCGTTGTGCATCGCCGGGCTGATCGAGTGTTTGATCGGGTGGCCGAGGACGGCGAGGGCGGTGCCGGGGCGCGACCAGGCGGCGAGGTCGGCGAGCGTGAGGACGGCGGAGGCTGCGGGGTGCGGTTTCAGGAGGTCAGGTGGACAGCGGAACGGCGGCGGGGCAAAAGCGAAAAGCGCAATTCAGCGGCCGGAGGTCACGGCGAGTTGCGCTCGTAGGTGGCGTCGAACTCGGCCACGAATTCGGCGAAGAGCCGGGCGCGCGCGGGTTCGCCGGCGGCGGTGTAGTGGTTCACGAGATTGCGGCAGCAGCGGCAGAGGATTTCGCGCACGGGCGTGGGCGCGAGATCGGAGACCGTGGGGGCGATCTGGTTCGAGCGGAGGAGCGCGAAAATTTCGTCGGCGTCGCGAAAAAGGCCGCGGTCGAACGGGTCGATGAAGAAGGGCTGGGCCTCGGTGTAGCAGCCGACGAGGAAGTGGCCGGGGAGGCCGACGGCTTCGAGTTCGAGCTCGAGGCGTTCGGCGACGAGCAGATAGACGACGCTGAGGGTGAGCGGGATGCCGGTGCGGCGGACGAGGACCTGGTCGAGGAAGCTGTTGCGGGGGTCGGTGTAGTGTTCGAGGTTGCCGTGGAAACCCCACTCGTGGAAGAGCACGCGGTTCACGATGCGGCATTTCTCCCGGGCGGAGGAGGGCTCGACGATGAGTTCGCGGCAGCGGGCGGCGATCTGGTCGAGGGTCGTGCAGCATTCGCCGACGTCGAGGCGGGGTGTGACGGTGCGGGCGAGGAGGAGGGCGCCGGACTCGAGTTCGTAATTGAGCGAGCGGATGAACGTGCGGAATTCGCCGACGGGATCGGTGAATTTCAACTCCTCCAGAAACCAGACGGCATGGCGGGCGAGGATGCGGTTGGCGCCGCCGGCGACGGTCTGGAGGAAAGGGGCGGCGGCGGGACCGAGCTGGGCGAAATGGAGCAGCAGGGCCCGGCGCACCGCGGGGCTCGGGTCGTCGAGCAGGCTGAGAAACGCTTCCTGTTGGGTTGGATTGAGCGTCGCCGTGTCCACGCGGCGATGCGAAAAAGGATTTGCGCGCGGCGCAACCGAGAAAGGCACGCCGGCCGGATTATTTCGCGCGGCTCAGCGGTCGCCGTAGAGGGCGGTGCCGACGCGGACGAGGGTGCTGCCGGCGGCGACGGCGAGGGCGAGGTCGTTGGTCATGCCCATCGAGAGTTCGCGGAGGGGGGTGCCGAGGCGGGCGGCGAGATCGTCGCGGAGGGAGCGCAGGGCGACGAAGGTGCGGGTGGCGTGGTCCGCGGTTTCGGCGGGGGTGGCGCCGAGGGGGGCGATGGTCATGAGGCCGTCGACGCGGAGGTTTTTCTTCGCGAGGGCGGCTTCGACGAGGCGGGGGGCGTCGGCGAGGTCCGCGCCGAATTTTGCGGGGTCGTCGCCGGCGTTGATCTGGAGGAGGACGGGGAGGATCTTGCCCAGGTCGGCGGCGGCGCGGTCGAGGTGGTTGAGGAGTTTTTCGCTGTCGACGCTCTGGATGCGGTCGAAGTGCTGGGCGGCGAGTTTGGCTTTGTTGGACTGGAGGTGGCCGATCAGTTCCCAGCGGAGGGCGGAGGAGGCGGCCGCGAGCAGGGGGCGCTTCTCGACGGCCTCCTGGACGCGGTTTTCGCCGACGGCGCGGAGGCCGTAGCGGGCGGCGTAATCGGCGGCGGCGGCCGGGTGGGTTTTCGTGACGGCGAGGAGTTCGACGTCCCGCGGATCGCGCCCGGCGGCGGCGCAAGCGGTGGCCATCTGGGCGCGGAGGGCGTCGGCGCGGCGGGCGAATTCGTCGTAATTAATGCGCATGAAAAAGCAGAAGATGCGGAAGACAGAAGATTGCTTGTGGTAAGAGAAACTAATTAATCAGGCGCGGACTGGCTGCCAAACTACTCTCCCGCGCAACGTGAGCTAATCATGCAAATTGAAAACTTCAAAATCTTCGCCGACCTCGTCGAAACGAAGAGTTTCTCGAAATCGGCCAAACTGAACGGGATCACCCAGTCGGCGGTGAGCCAGCAGGCGCGGGCGATGGAGCGGCATTTCAAGACGCTGCTCATCGATCGGAGCCAGAAGCAGTTTCAGCTTACGCGGGAAGGGCAGCGGGTTTACGACGCGGCGAAGGAGATGCTCCACACGTATGAGAAGCTGCTCTCGGAGCTGCAGGAGATGAAGAAAGTGATCAGCGGGACGATCCGGATCTCGACGATTTACTCGATCGGGCTGCACGAGTTGCCGCCGTTCATCAAAAAATTCCTGCATGATTATCCGTCGGTCAATGTGCGGGTGGAATACCGGCGCTCGAATCTTGTTTACGAGGACATCCTGCACAATGCGGTGGATTTCGGCCTGGTGGCGTTTCCGGTGAAGCAGCGGCAGATCGAGGTGCTCCCGTTCCGCAACGACCATCTCGTGGTCATCGCGCACCCGCAGCATCCGATTGCGAAGCGAACTGAAATCGAGATCAAGGATCTGACGGGCCAGAAATTCATCGGCTTCGATCCAGACATTCCGACGCGCAAGGCGGTCGACCAGATTTTTCGCGAGCACAAGCTGGAGATCGAGCCGGTGATGGAGTTCGACAACATTGAGACGGTGAAGCGGGCGGTGGAGATCGACCACGGGATCGCGATCGTGCCGCAGGCGACGGTCACGCAGGAGGCCAAGCAGGGGACGCTCGCCGTGCTGCAGTTCAAGGGGCGGGCGTTCACGCGGCCGCTGGCCATCCTTCATCGCAAGGGCCGGGTGCTCACGCCGGCCATGCGGAAATTTATCGAGACGCTCGGGCTGGATTTGCCGGAAATGCGCGGGACCTGAGCCATCGCCGAAGGCCCGCGAAAGGCGGGTGCGGCGGGCGGGCGCGGGCCGAGTGGGGCGAAAGTGGGAAGAATATTTGCCGTGGCGACTCTCGCGGCTATCGTCCGGGCCTTCGCATTTCCCGTCATCCCTCTTCTATGAAACTCCTCCGTTCTTCTCCCGGTGTGTTTGTCTCCGTGGCCGCAGTGGCCCTGGCCCTCGCGGCCTGCTCCAAGCAGGCGGAGGCCCCCAAAGCGGCGGGGGCCGTGCCGGCGGCGATGGGCGCGATCGGCTCGCTGCCCGTGATTGCCCCGGCGCCGGGGTGGGCGCTGAAAGATCTCACCGGCGCCGAGGTGAAATCCGACCAGTTCAAGGGCAAGATTGTCGTCGTCGATTTTTGGGCGACGTGGTGTCCGCCGTGTCGGGCGGAGGTTCCCGGCTACGTCGAACTGATGAAAAAATACGGCAAGGACGGGCTCGTGATCATCGGGGTTTCGATGGATGAGGGCGGGCCGGACGTGGTGAAGGCCTTTGCCGGAAAATTTGGCGTGAACTATCCGATGGTGATGGGCGACGACAAGATGCTGGCGGCCTTTGGCGGCATCGAGGCCTTGCCGACGACGTTCCTCATCGACCGCAATGGTCAGATTCGCGACCGCAAGGTCGGCGCGGAGCCGACGGAGGATTACGAGAAGAAGATCGTCGCGCTGTTGAAGTGACGGCGGACGTCCGCGAGGGGGGGCGGGGGCGCACGTGCCGGGTGGCTAAACGGGATCCGCAGCGGGTGGGCGGGCGGGCGGCTCCGGTGGTCGGGCGAGGAAAAAGGAGGGGCCGGCGATAACCCCTTAACGCCGGCCCCAGTTTTTTTCTTTCCGGTCTTGCGACCGGGTCACGCTGCCCAAAACCCTGCTTTGGGCAGCTGACTCAAAGATAGCAGCGGGCATGCCAGCGGGAGGGTATTTTTCGAAGAAAAATGACGGGCGCTCCGCGGCGGGTCAGTCGCGGGCGAAGCTGGTGATCTGGGCGAGCTCGTCGGCGATGAGCCGGTCGGCGGAGCACCGGGGCATGGTGTAGTGACCGCCCCATTTGTGCCGAAAGCGCAGCCAGTGTTCGAAAACCCCCGGCATGACCAAGCGCACGGCCGGTGCCTCGAGGCTGCCGGCCTTGCGCCGGGCAGCGTAACCGTCGTTGAGTTTTTGCAGCGCGCGATCCAGCTCCAGGGCGAGGTTGGGTCCGGTGGGTGTGATGATGGTGCCCGGGCGCAATTCGACCCACCATTCGTGGCGACTGCGATTCTGGCCCGGGAGCGAATTCGCGAAGATCGGCGCGACGTGGAAGTTCACGATGCTCCAGCCGTTGCGCCGGCAAACCCCGACCAGGGCATCGGTCAGCTCCTTTTCGATGACGTTTTCGCCCGAGGCATCGAGCTTGAGCTGCGTGCGACCGACGTAGATGAGTCGGGGCGGTTCAAGGGAGGTGAAGCGCACGACATCGCCGATGACGTAGCGCGCCAACCCCGCGGGCGTCGTGAGCAGCAGCGCGTAGTCCACGCCGGTCTTCACGCCGTCGAGCGGGACGACTTTGCGGCCGAGGTGTTCGAGCCGGGATTCGTCAAAGTCCGCCATCGGGATGAACTCGTAGAAGAGGCCCACGTCGGCCATGAGGCGCAGGCCGGGCCCCGGCTCGACGTCTTGAGCGGCGATGAAGCCTTCGGCCGCCGGGTAGACTTCGTGAAATTTGACCGTCGGGCCGAGCGCCGCGCGCAGTTCGGCCTGAAACGGTCCGATCGGGGCGCCGCCGTGCACGAAACATTCGAAGTTGGGCCACAACCCCTTCAAGTCGGGAATGCGCCCCGTGCCCGGCCCCGAGCTTTCGCGGAGAGCCGCGGCCACGAGCAGCGCCCAGTGGGGGAGACCGGCGAGCAACGTGATGTCGAGCGAGCGCGTGCGGGCGACGAGGGCCGCGAGTTTTTCCGGCGATTCGGCCAGCCGGGCGATGGCCGCACCGGGCTCGTAGAGGTGCTCTTCGACCCACGCGGGCAAGTTAAGCGTCGCGATGCCGCTCAGGTCGCCCGCATACGCCTGGTGGGGCTGGGCGTCGGCGAGCGGGGTCAGGGCCGTCGATCCGCCGAGATAGAGGTGCCGTCCGCGAAACACCGCCGCGTGCTTCACCCGCACCGTATAATACAGCAGCGAGTCGAGGCCGGCCCGGCGGAAGTGTCCGAGCATTTCCTCGGTGACGGGCAGGTATTTGACGGGACCGCCCGTCGTGCCCGCCGACACCGCGAAGAACGCACAGCGGCCCGGCCAGAGCACGTTTGCTTCGCCGCAGCGCATGCGCGCGATGGCGGGTTCGAGTTGGGCGTAGCCGCGCGGCGCGACCCGCGCCTGAAAACGGTCGTAGCTCATGTCGGCGACGATGCCGGCGTCGCGCCAGAAGGCGGTGGTCGCGAGGCGGCCGGTGAGCCCGGCGAAGGTCCGTTTTTGCGCGCCGAGCGCGCTGCGTTTTTGCCGCAGGCGCCATTCCGCTCCGGCGGTCAGCAGATTGGCCCCGAAGGCATAGAAACTTTTGGGCCAGGCTGTCATGGAAGCAGTTCGCCCTTGAGGCAGCGAGGCGGGTGCGGGAGCGGCAAGCGAATTCACGCGACGCGCGGGAAGTGGTCCGATTTGCGCCGCGGGGGAATACACGGTTGCCGAAGGGCGGTGGGCCCGCCCATGTTCGCCCCATGCCGCTTCCGCCCGTCATTTTCGAGGACGCCTCGCTCATCGCGTTCGACAAACCGAGCGGGATGCTCGTCGCGCCCGACCGCTGGGACAAGAAGCGCGAAAATCTGATGGGCCTGATCCATGACAAGATGGGTCACGGTGTCGCCAACGTCCACCGGCTCGATGCGGACACGAGCGGGATTTTGCTCTGCGCGAAGACGAAGCCCGGGCTCGATTTTGTCAGCGGGCAGTTTCAATCGAAGACGGTGGGGAAGAAATACCACGCGTTTGTCGTGGTGCTGGCCGCCGAGCACGCGATGAAAGTCGCGGTGCCGGTCCGCGACGCCGCCGGGGCGTTGCCCGCGGCGTTTACGGTGGAGCTCTCGCTCGGCGAGGACGAGCGGCAGAAGGGCCGGATGCGGGTGTTCAAGGGCCGCGGCGGCAAGGAGTGTCTGAGCGAGTTCCGGACGGTGGAGAAATTTGGGCGCTTTGCGTTTGTCGAGTGCCGCCCGCTCACGGGCCGCACGCACCAGTTGCGGGTGCACCTCGCCGCCGCCGGGGCGCCGATTTTGAACGATCCGTTTTACGGCGATCCGGAAATCAAGCTGCTCCTGTCCGAACTCAAACGGCGGTATAAAGGCCGCGACGAGGAGAAACCGCTGATCGCCCGCCTCGCGCTCCACGCGAGCGAGCTGACGTTGAAACACCCGGAGACGAAGGAGCCGTTGACGATCACCGCGCCGCTCCCGCATGAGTTTGAGGTCGCGCTGAAGTATTTGCGGAAGTTCGCCGCCGGCGCGCAGCGTTGAGGCCCGTCTCCACGAAAAAAGGCGGACCGTTTGGTCCGCCCGAAAAAGTGCCGGCCAGGCGCGCGGTCGGACTCAGGCGGTGCGACGACGGCGGCGAATGATGGTCACACCCAACGCCGCAGCCCCGAGGATGGCCGCGTAGGTGGAGGGCTCGGGAATCGCGCTCATCGTGTAACCGAGATCGGTGAGAATGCCCACCTCGATGGCGGTGAGGGTGCGAGCACCTGGGCCGGTCGTCGTGGCCGCAATCATCATGGTGTTCGCATAGGTGGCGTCATCGGTGTGGGCCCCGCTGCTGCCATCGGACCATGGGGAGGGCGAATAAATCGCCACGCGGTTGCCGCCGTTTGCCGCCATGGCATTGGATCCGCTGAAAAACACGCCCGGCCCGCCGGTGAG
>JBIKOK010000220.1:0-11103 GCA_044358025.1 Opitutaceae bacterium | reverse complement strand
GCCACGTCCGGGTCGTCTTCCAGCGGGGGCTTGAGACAGATCGGTCCGGCGTTGAGCGGGAATTCGAGCGCCGCGCCGAAGCCCGCCGTTTCGCGGTAGGGGTCCGAGATGGCGCTGAGTTGGTCGATGCCGAATTCCTCGGCGCAACGCAGGCCGGCCGAGACGAGCACGCGGTAGTCCGAGGCAAAGGCCCGGTAGTTCGAGCCGATGTGTTCCGCCGCGAACTGCATCAGAATCGGCAGGCGCGGGACGATGTCGGGTTGGCCGCCGCCGAGCACCGCCAGGTAGCGTTCACGCGGGGTCATGGGCGGAGGACACGACGGATGGAGCGGGAAACAGTGCGACCCGACAGACGGTGCCCTGGTCGGATGGGGGTTGGGAGCGGCGCGGGCTACGGCCGGGGGAAGGCGCGGATCGGGCTGTAGCGCGGGTAGGTTTCCCAGATCTCGCCGCCGTTGAGGATGCGGGCGTCGCCGGTTTGGCGGAGGTAGTCTTCGAGTTGCTTCGCGAGTTGCGCCCGCACGGTGGCGAACTCGGGGCGGGCGGCGAGATTGTTCAGGCAGCCGGGGTCTTTGACGATGTCGAAGAGTTCTTCGGCCGGGCGTTTGGCGACGGCGAGTTGCAGGTAGCGGCCGAGCACGGGGTCGTCGGCGCGGGCGATGAGGAAGTCCAGGGTCGCACCGGGATCGATGTCTTTGTAGCCGCTGTGGGGGCGCTCAGGGTTGTCCTTGCCGTCGAGGACGACGGGGTCGCCGGCGGGCCAGCGGTCGGGGCGGAAGTTGCGGACGTAGAGAAACTCGGGCGTGCGCAGGGCGCGTTGCGGATAGGTCCCGTTGGCGTAGCGGGCGGAGGAGTGGCGCTCGCGGGCGGCGTAGACGGCGGTGCGGGTGGGGTCGACGCGGCCTTGCTGCTTCGATTGCAAAATGTTCATGAGACTGCGTCCGGCGAGCGGATACGTGGTGCTGGGGTGGGTGACGCCGGCGGCGTCGAGGATGGTCGCGGTGAGATCGACGAAGCCGACGAGGTCGTCGACGATGCGGCCGCCGGGGACGCGGGCGCCCCAGCGGATCGCCAGCGGTTCGTGGAAGCCGTATTCGTAGAGGTTGGCCTTGGCCCGCGGGAAGGCCATGCCGTTGTCGCTGGTGACGATGACGAGGGTGTGGTCGAGTTCGCCGGCGGCCTCGAGCTGTTGCAGCATGCGGCCGAGGTGGGTGTCGAACCACTCGATCTCGAGGCAGTAGTCGAGGAGGTCGCTGCGGACTTCGGGGGTGTCGGGGAGGAAAGGCGGAGGAGGGGCGTCGGCGAGGCGTTTGCCGGCTTTGAGCCCGGAGCCGGGGGTGAAGGCGCGGTGGGGTTCCTGACCGCCGAACCAAAAATAGAACGGGCGGTCTTTGGGGCGGGCGGCGAGGAAGTCGGCGAAGTTGGCGGCGTAGTCATTCTTGCCGATGCCCGGCGTCGGGCCCTCGGTGCGGCGCTGGTCAAAGGAGGGACCGGCGGGGTTGCGGGTGCGGCCGTCGTCTTTGAAATTGCCGGGGCTCCAGCCCTTGCCGGTGAGGCCGACGAAGTAGCCGGCTTGTTCGAGGAGATCGGGAAACACGACGTATTTCGCGGGGAAGGAGCTGGCGTGAGTGCCGGCGTGTTCGATCTGCCAGGGGTGGCGGCCGGTGAGGAAGGCGGCGCGCGTGGGGCTGCAGCCGGGCGACGGGGCGAAGGCGTTGCGGAAGAAAATGCCCTCGCGCGCGACGCGGTCGAACGCGGGTGTGTTGACGGCCTTGTAGCCGGCGAACGACGTGTGTGCGTGGGACTGGTCGTCGGAGATGGCGAAGAGGATGTTGGGCTGGGCGCGCGGGGTCGCGGCGCGGAGGGAAGGGAGAAGGAGGAGGGAGAAAAGGAGGGAGAGGGAGGTGGAGAGACGCATGGCGGGCGGAGGGAAAAGGGCGGCGCGGAGCAAGGAGGCAAACGGCGTGAGGCTCATCTACGGGGAGGGCGATGAGGCGAGGAGGTCGCGGAAAAATTTCAGCGAGAGTTTTATGGTTTCGTCGAATTGGGCGCCGTTCCAAAACGCGTGCGCGCCACCCTCGATCTTCACGAGCTCCGCCTTCGCACCGGCTTGCCGATATTTCTCCAGCAGGAGTTCCGACTGCGCCATCGGGACAAGCGTGTCCTTCGTGCCGTGGAGCAAGAGAACAGGCGCGGAGTTTTTGGTCACATGGGTGACTGGCGAGATGAGCCGCGCGAGATCAGCGGCGAGATTCTGGCGGTCGCCCATGCGCGTCATGTCGGCAGGCGTGGCCATCGCGACGACGGCCTGCACGCGGCTCGAGGTGCCGGCGTTGCCGCCGTCGCCTTCGAGCGAAGCCACCGTATCACTCGTGCCGAGCATCGCGACCAAGTGTCCGCCGGCCGAGCCACCGATGGCGCCGATGCGGGCGGGATCGAGACCGTGCTTGGCGGCATTCGCTCGGACCCAGCGCACAGCGGCTTTGCAGTCCACCACCGGCGCAGGGAATTCCACTTCGGGCAGCAGGCGGTAGCCGATGCACGCCGTCGCGAAGCCCTGCTCGGCGAGCGCGCCCGCGATGTGGGCGAAGCGCGTCTTGTCGCCGCTGCGCCAGCCGCCGCCGTGGACGACAACGATGCACGGGATTTTTCCCGACGCGGGCTGCTTCGGGAGGTAAAGATCGAGCTTCACCTCGCGGCTGCCGTAGCGCGCGTAAACGATGTCGCGCTCGACCTTGACCGAGGCCGGCAGCGCGCGGCGCGGCGGTTGACCTTCCGGATCGGCTGCGGCCTTGCCTTTTTTCGATACGGGTTGGGCGAGGGCGGTCAACGCGAGCGCGAGGGTCAACGCCGAGAGTGCGAGGGTGCGGAGTGGTGGCATCGAGGTGGGCGTTGGGGCCTATTTGCGCGAAGCCAACTCGGCCTTGGTCGGCGGCATCCGGTCGACGAACTTGGCGTCGGTGCGGCGGAGCTCGGTGATGGTCTTGGCGCGCAGGTCGCGCAGTCGCTCGGCGTGAGCGGGTAACGCCGCGAGATTTTTCAGCTCTTCGGGATCCGCCGCCAAGTCGTAGAGTTCTTCGGTTTCACCCGCGACGAGGTTGCGGACGTATTTGTAACGGCCATCGCGCAGCAGTGCATACCACGGCACGTTGCCCGCCGCGGTGAGGCGGTCGTCGGTCGGGATCACGTCCGTTTCCGCGCCGTAATTGCGGGCGGTGTGGGTCATCAGCGTCGGCGAGGTCCAATCGGTGGTGCCGGGATTCGCGAGCAGCGGGCGGATGTCGCGGCCGTGCGTTTTCCACGGCAAGGTGACGCCGGCGGTGCGGCAGAAAAAGTCCACGAGGTCGGGCGCGTTGACGGGATGTTTGGTCACTTGGCCGGCGGGAATCTTGCCGGGCCACGAAATGATGAGCGGGGAGGACACCGTCGCATCGTAGGGCGCGATCTTCTGATTGAAGCCGTGCTCGCCGAGACCGTAGCCCTGATCGGCGGCGTAGACGACGAGGGTGTTTTCCAATTGGCCGGACGCTTCGAGCGCGGCGAGCACGCGGCCGACGCCTTCGTCGACGGCGAGCATACACTCGTTGACCTGCTGAATCCACGAATCGTAGGACTGGCCGGCGACGTGCGAATCGAAGTTGCCCTTCTTCCTCGCCTTGCTGGCCATCGCGGCTTTGCCGTCGGGGCCGATCATCCAGGCTTGGGTGTTTTTCAAATACGCAGGCTTGTCGGGCCAGGGACCAACGATGTCGGTCGGCACAGGTGCGGACTTGCCGGCGAACGTTCCCTTGTGGCGGTCGGCCGGCGTCGTCGGACCGTGGATCGCGCCGTAGCACAACCACAGATACCAGGGTTTGTTGGGATCGCGGTGCTGGCCTTTGATGTAGGCGACGGCCCAGTCGGTGTAGTTGTCGGTGGAGTAGCCCTTCGTCAGGCGGTCCACGCCGTTGAAAGTCAGGATCTGATCGGCGTAATAATTGCCGGCGTTCTCGGGTTTGCCGGGGCGGTTCCAGACGATTTGATAATCCCAGTCACGGCCGAAGCCCGTGTCGGTGCCGGTGTGCCACTTGCCGATTTGCGCGGTGTGGTAGCCCTGTTTCCGAAACTGCGCCGGCACGAACGGCGTCTGGGCGGGATCGTAACGGCTGCCGGGATATTCGCCGGCCATCGTCATGCTCTGGACGCCGTGTTGCAGGCGGCCCGTGAGCAGAGAGGCCCGCGACGGCATGCACCACGCGCCGAGATAGCTCCGTTCGAAGCGCACGCCGCGTTGCGCGAGGCGGTCGACGTGCGGCGTTTTGATCCAGTCCGGGCCGGCGCCGTAGCTGCCGAGGGTTTTGTAGGACTGGTCGTCGGCGTAGATGAAGAGAATGTTGGGCCGCTTGGCGGCAGGCGCGTCGGCGGCAACGTCGCGTACCGCGCAGGAGATCAGGGCGACGGTGATGACGACGGCTCGGCGAAGGAGTGCTGGCATCATGGTGGGGGGGCGGGGCGGGCGTTGGCGGGGCGCGGTTGACGGATCGGGGTGAAGGAGGGGGTTTCGTGGCTCGTTACTTATTCCCTTTTTTCTTTCCCTGGCGGGCGGGCTTGGCGTCGTCCTCGTCGCCGGGGCCGCCGGCGCCTTTGTGCGGCGCATTTTTTTCGGGGAGCCATTTCGCGAGTTCGGCTTTGGTGCGGGCGAACTCGGGTCGGTTGGCGAGATTGGTCCACTCATACGGGTCTTTGGTTTCGTCGTAGAGCTCCTCGCCGCCGTCGACGTAGCGGATGTAGCGCCACTGCTCGGTGCGCACGGTGTGGTTTTTGAAACCGTGGGTGGTGATCGCGGGGCGATCCCAGGCGGCCTGCGGATTACGCAGCAGCGGCACGATGCTGGGTCCCTCGACGTGCGCGGGGATGGGGAGGCCGGCGAGTTCGCAGAGCGTCGGGTAGATGCTCATGAAATCTACGGGACGATTGGAGATGCCTCCGCCGCGGGTGACGCCCGGTGCGACGATGATGAACGGCGCGCGGGTGGGCTCTTCCCAGAGGGCGAATTTCCGCCAGTGGTCCTTTTCGCCGAAGGACCAGCCGTGGTCGCCCCAGAAGACGATGAGGGTGTTGTCGCGCTGCGGGCTTTGGTCGAAGGCGTCGAGTAGGCGGCCGATGTTCATGTCGGTGTAGGCGACGGTCGCGAGATACGACTGGATGGCGTTCTTCCAGTTGCCGTCGCGCACGAAGCGCGCGTGGTCCTGCGCGGCCTTGGCCATTTTTTTCCCGCCGGCGGGAACGTCGTCGACGTCGTCTTGTTTGTAGGGCGGGAGCTGGATGGTCTCGAGGGGAAACAGGTCGTAATATTTGCGCGGCACGGTGAACGGCAGGTGCGGCTTGTGCAGGCCGCAGGCGATGAAGAACGGCTCGGCGGACGGATTCTTCAGGCGCTCGATCGAGTAGTTCACCGTTTGCCAATCCATGAGGTCCTCGTCCTTGAGATCGGCCTTCACCGGGTCGTGAAACCCCTCGTCTTTCGTCACGCCCTTGCCCGAGGCGCTGAGCCCCTTGGCGTCCATGTATTCGGTCCACTCGGAAGGGAAGTATTGGTCGCTGTGGTAGATTTTTCCGGCGCCGGAGACGCGGTAGCCGGCTTTTTTGAACTGCATCGTGAGACCCTGGCCCTCGGGCAAGAGGGTCTTCCACTTGTCGCCGTTGTAGTAGAGCCCGGTGGTCCAAGGGCGTTGGCCTCCCATCAGCGCCCCGCGGGCGGGCTCGCAGGCGGGGACGGCGCAATAGGCGTGGCGAAACGCGACGCCCATGCGCGCGAGCCGGTCGATGTTCGGCGTTTTGGTCTGCGGATTGCGGCCGAGGTAGCCGACCCAGTGGTTGAGATCGTCGACGGCGATGAAGAGGACGTTGGGGCGTTTGGGTGCGGTGGCGTCGGCGGAAAAAGCCCGTGCGACAAAGCACGCGAAGGCGGCGGCGAGCAGGAGCGAACGGCGGAGCGAAGCAGGCATGGGGAAATGGGCGGAGGGGTGAAGGGAACCGGGGACGGTTGGGGTGAGGGGCCGGGGGACGGTAGCGGAATCGGGTGACATGGAAACTGGAAATTCATTTGGCAAGGCGTGCCGTGCGCCGCACAACCGTCTTCGAAATTTATTCTTTCCGTCTTCCCGTCCACCCACCGGCCGTGAGCCGACGACGACCTTCCTTCATGAAATCCCGCATTCTCGTTTTTTTGGTTTTGCTGCTGACTCCGTTGACTGGAGTGCAGGCGGCCGCGGCGGCGAAGTCGTCCAGGCCCAATTTCATCGTGATCCTCTCGGACGATCAGAGCTGGGTGGGCACGTCGCAGCGCATGATTCCGGGCAACCCGGAGACGGCGAGCGACTATTTTCGCACGCCGGCCATCGAGCGGCTCGCGGCGCAGGGCATGGTATTTTCCAGCGGTTACTCACCGGCGCCGTTTTGCTGCCCGACCAGGCGGAGTCTGCAAGTGGCGCAGACGCCGGCGCGGCACGAATATCAAGCCGACCGCGAGGGCTGGCCGGCGGTTTACCGGCAGCAGTTGAACATTCCGCGGATGCTCAAGGCGGCCGATGCGCGCTACCGCGCCGCGCATTTCGGCAAATGGGATCACCGCTACGACAAGATCACGCCCGCCGAACAGGGCTATGACGTGAGCGACGGCCCGACCGGGAACGCGGATGGCAACGGTCTGGGCAGCGCCGACGGCGGTGGCTTGGCGGGGGCGGTGGGCAGCAAAACCGGCAAGATCTCCGAACTCAAAGACCCCAAACTGGTGAGCAGTCTCACCGAGCGGGCGAGTGCGTTTATGGAGGAGCAGGTCCGGGAGGGCCGGCCGTTCTATCTGCAAGTGTCCCACTATGCGGTGCACCTCGACATCCAGCACAGCGCAGCGGCGCTGGAGCGCGTGAAGGCGCGGCCGGCCGGGAAAAAACACAACTTGCCGGAGTTTGCCGCGATGACCGAAGACCTCGACGCGGCCGTCGGCCGCCTCATGGAAAAAGTCCGCATGCTCGGGCTGCTGGAGAACACGTATGTTTTCTACCTGTCCGACAACGGCGGGCGCAGCAGCCTGCCCGGCAGCAAGGACCTCGGGCTTGGGTTGAACCATCCGCTCCGGGGCGCGAAATCGAACATGTATGAAGGCGGGATCCGCGTGCCGTTTTTCGTGGTCGGGCCTGGCGTGAAAGCCGGGAGCGTGAGCGCCGTGCCGGTGACGGGCCTCGATTTTCTGCCGACGATGGCCGAGCTCGCGGGCTACCGTCCGGCGCTCCCCGCGACGATCGACGGCGGCAGCATGACCTCGGTGCTCCGCAATGCCGGGGTGGGCGAAGTGAAACGCCAGCGGCCCTATTTGATTTTTCACCAGGCGGTGGATCGCAATGCGCAGTCCGCGCTGCGCTGGGGGAATCTCAAATTGGTGAAGACGTGGAAGACGGGAAAACTTGAGCTGTTCGATCTTTCAAAAGATCTCAGCGAGGCGAACGACCTCTCCGCGAAAATGCCGGAGAAGACCAAGGAACTCGATCAGACGCTGACGGCGTTTATCGCCGAAGTGAAGGCGACGACGGTGCAGACGAAGACGGGGAAGGACGAGTGAGGCGGCTATCGTTAACAGAAACAGCAGTGCTCTGAAAACTAACTGGTCTTAGGTGCGAACTCACCCGAACTCGTCTTAGGGCCGCGCCCCGGTTGCGCGGTTCACGAGCAAGCGAAGCGCAGAACCGGGCCCGGATATTTTTCCGTCGGCGACTTCAGCTTCTGTGAATCGCGCTAGGAGGATCTCACGATCGGATTCCCGATTGTGGTCGTAGATTACGTAGATGATGCCGTCGGGGCCTTGATCGGCGTCCGGGTAGGAAACGACGAGGCGCTCATCGAGTAGCAGGCCGCCCTTCCACGTGAGGCCATCGTCCGATGAGAGATAGGCCGTGAGGTGCGACCGCTGACGCCAAGAGGGCTGCACGCGGTCGGCGACCAGCCAGGGCTGATCCATCGGCGGATTGTGTTTCACGAGCAGCAGATTGCCGGAATCGAGACGGCGAATGCAGAAACGCGAGGGCGCGTTGGGGATCGCCGAGGGCTGGCCGGGAGACCACGTGAGGCCGCCGTCGGCTGAGGTGCTCTCGGACATTCCCACATTGGTGCGCGCAAGCATCCAGAGGGTGCCGTCGCGGCGCTCGATGGCGTGATGCTCATCGTAGCGGACATCGGGGATCTTCGCCGTGCCGAGCCGCGTGATCGTGGCACCCGCGTCGTCGCTTTGGTAGAGGTGGCTCCCCGTCGCGTCGGGATCCCAGGCGAGATGCGGGTTCGGAATGGGCGGCCGCTTGCCGCCGGGCATGGATGCGCTCGGCTTCAGCGCCCAGCGTGCAATGGGAAATAACCACCGCCCGCCACGCGTCACGGTGGGTTTGTTCATCATGATGCCGTCGGCGATACGCCGCGGCTCGCCCCAGGTTGGAAGCGGATCGTCGGCGTTGGTGGAGACTCTCGCCCACACTCCGGCGCGACCGTCCCAGGAACCGTAGGTCTGCGCGTGAAACCACCACAGCCACCCACGCGGATCGCACCACACCACGGCATCGTAGCCGCGCACGGGCGAGGGCGGGTCGATCACCTGCACGGGTTTTGCCCACGTGCGACCGCGGTCCGCGCTCGTCGCGAGGAGCACAAAGTTATCCGGTCCTTCGCCGGCGCCGCCGGAATACCACGTGGCCCAAAGCCGGCCGCCCGGGGTCATGGCGATGCTCGGAATACCTTGGAACTGTCGCTGGTCGTCGGCGTAGTGGAGATCGTCGGCCGATCTCACGGACACGGGGGCCAGCGCCGGGCTCTCGGCCCCGCGTGCCGCTGGTGCCACGACCATTGCGGCGCAGGCCACGCCAAAAAAGACGAGGAGAGGATTCATGGTGCGAGGCGCAGGAGGATGGAAATGCCCCCGGGGCTGTTGCGATCGGACGACGAGGTGCGGTTGACGCGCTCGGACACGATGCGATGTTCGCGGCGCAGATAGGCCGCGAATGCGTCGGCGTTGTCGGCGCGAAACACGCCGCTCACCCGGCGGTCGTCGAGCGCGCGATCCACCAGTTCGAATTGTTCCCAGTTGTAGAGATTGAACTGATCGATCGCGTCGGCGAGCCGGGTCTCCGCAAACGGGAGGCGTGGCGCCTGCCAGGCGAGAACCTCCTGCATCTGCGCGGGTGCGAGTTGTTCCGAACGCGCGGGCTTGGCGCCCGCATCGTCGATCGTCACCCGCTCGCCGGCGCTGACGCGCCGGGTGTCTCCGCGGCCGGCCTGGATCTCGGCGCTGCCCGCGGTGACGAGCACGGAGACGCGTCCGTCGGCCACTCGCACAATGACATTCCCGGCCATGCAGCGGACGATCTGTTTCCCTGCTTGGAGAGAGAACCCGGGCGCTCCAGCGATGACGGCGATGCACGCCTCGCCGCGCATCAGCGCCGCCACGGCGCGATCGCCCGCGGCCCGTAGCACGGTGCGCTCGTTGAGTTGCACGATTGTGCCGTCGAACATCAGCCGTTGATAGCCGTGCTCCGTGGTGGCGTAAACCGGCGGCGCCTCGGCCGGGCCCGCACCGGGCCGTGTGAGGAAAAACGCCGCCGCAATCGAGGCGGCCACCGCCCAAGGGATCCACACTTTCCAGTGGATGCGCGACGCCCTCGTGTCGGCAACGGGAAGCATGGCGCGAAATTCCCCGTCGGCGGCGAAGTGTGCGAGCCCGCGCAGTCGGTCTTCGGCCGCTTCGAGGCGGGCGATCGCCGCGGCTCGGCGCTCGTCGGTCCGCCACCAGCGATCAAACTCCGCAGCCTCCACGGAGGTGAGTCCCCCGGCGCGGCGCGCGATCCAGTCGGCGGCCTCGTGTTCGATCATGCTAGCGTCGTGAAGATCGTCGTTGGACTTCATGGGGATTTTCCTTCGGCGTATTGAAAATGGGCGACGCAGCGGCGGAGGCCCTTGGCGAGGTGGATTTTCACGGTTTCAGGGGAGATATTAAGCCTTTGGGCGATTTCCTTATAGGTGAGACTTTCCATGTAGCGGAGGAGCACGACTTCACGACAGCGGTCCGGCAGCGCCCGGATCGCGGCGCGGAGAATTTCTCGTTCTTGGGTGCGGCTGGCATGTTCGGCGGCGGAGGGCTCCTCATCGAAGACGTTCTCGGCGTCCGTTTCGGTTATCGGTTTCAGGACAAATCCAGACCGCGCGCGATGACGATCAAACGCGAGGTTGCGGGCGACGGCGAAAATAAAGGCCCGGGGATTGGCGACCGGCCCGAGCAAGTGGGAACGCCAGAGGCGCCCGAAGGCTTCCTGCACCAGATCGTCGACGTCATCGAGTGCGGGAAACTGACGGCGCAGGTAGCCGCGCAACTCGGCTTCGTGCGACTGCACGGCCAAGGTGAACCAGCGGGAATCTTCGGGGGACGTGGACACTACGGTGAATAAAACGCGGACCTGACCGCGGGGAATTACCCCGCAGCACACTCGTTTGCCCGCCAAAGCGGAAGTGATTTCACCGGCAATAACCCATTTTCGCCAAACCGCCGTCTTCACTCCATGACCCCGCTCTCTGCTTCGGCTGGCGGCGGAAACCCCAATCGATGAAAACCCTCCTGCTTTGCTGCGCTCTGTCACTGTCACTCCCGATGATCGTGGCGGTGGCGGCCGAAGTCGCGCCGGCACCGCTGCGGCTGAGCCCGGCGCATCTCGCTGCCGTTGATCGCCAGCGGCGGATTTTCTGCCAATACGACTCCGCGTCATTCGAACCGCCGGAGCTGCTCGGTGGAAATATCGAGGCGATGATGCGCTATCGCTATGGTTATGCGGACCAGCCCGGCAGTCAGATCGACGCCATCTGTCTCGATGTATCCAACGAAGGCGTTGCGCCCTACCCCAGCAAGATTCTCCCC
The DNA here is from genome assembly GCA_044358025.1 of Opitutaceae bacterium. Classification (GTDB taxonomy): domain Bacteria; phylum Verrucomicrobiota; class Verrucomicrobiia; order Opitutales; family Opitutaceae; genus GAS368. The sequence continues at coordinate 179 of JBIKOK010000220.1, read as the reverse complement.
ATGATCCGCAATCCGGGTCTGTTGCGCTGGCACGAGCAGGGGCTCGACTACATCCAGAGGATGATCGAGGAGGGCCGAAAGCGGCAGAAGGAGATTTGGTGGAATCACCGCGTGAACGAAGTGGAGCGCGGGCACGGCGGCTTTCGTATCGGCGGCGGCACTGAGATGGACGAGCGTAA
>JBIKOK010000219.1:0-11119 GCA_044358025.1 Opitutaceae bacterium | reverse complement strand
AAACCGCCCCCGCCCCCGCCGGCCGCGCCACCCCAGCCCCCTCCTCCGCCGAGGCCGCCGACGCCGTCAAACTCGACCAGTTCGTCGTCACCGGCGTCTTCAGCGCCACCGAGGCCAAGAAGGCCACCACCGCCATCAGCACCCTCACCGCCAACATGCTCGCCGAGCAGGTCGCCCTCAGCGCCGATGACATGCTCCTCAACGTCGCGGGCGTCTTCGTGAATTCCTCTCTCGGCGAAATCCGCGGCATGGTCTACTCCCGCGGCATCTCCGCCGACAGCTCCGACGGCGCCAACGGCACCTACTACGTCTCCATGCAGGAAGACGGCCTGCCGTTCACCAACGTGAACTTCGGCAACTTCGGCGCCGGCTACTTCAACCGCCCCGACGCCACGCTCCAGCGCGTCGAGGCCGTGCGCGGCGGCAGCGCGTCGATCACGTCGTCTAACTCCCCCGGCGGCGTATTCAATTATATTACACGCACCGGCACGTCGCGCTTCGGCGGCGAAATCCGCACGCGCTTCGGCCTCGAGGGCCGCGGATCGCCGCAATACCGCACCGACGCCACCGTCGGCGGACCGCTCGTGCAGGGCTGGGTCTACAACGTCGGCGGTTTCTACCGCTACGCCGAGGGCCACCGCCCCGTGAACGGCTACCCGATGAACAACGGCTTCGGGCTCCACGGAAACATCTTCAAGGACTACGGCCAGGGCTCGCTCAAGATCTACGGCAAGTATCTCGACGACCGGAACCACTGGTATGAATACCTGCTCGCCCGCGACCCGCAGAACCCGAAGCAGTATCCCGGCCTGAGCCGCTTCAGCACCAACCTGTTTCCCACGGCCTCCTTCCAGTATCCGCGCGAGGCGGACGACAAGTTCGCCACCTTCGACACCACCGACGCCGTCCGCTCCCGCTCCCGCTACGTCGGCGCGCAGTGGAAGCACGAGTTCGGCAGCGGCTGGTCCCTCAACCATAACCTCCGCGTCAGCCGCAACTGGGCCGACTGGAACTCCAGCTCCGGCGTCACGCCGCGCTCCCTCGAGTGGCCGAATTTCTTCAGCACGATGGCCATTCAGTTCAGCGGCGGCGGCCAAAACGGCCGCGTGCCCGCCGGCCTCTACCGTTTCTCAAATCGCCAGACCGGCGCCGTCCTCGCCGAGGTCACGTCCAACGGCAACTTCACCGTCAACGCCAACGCCCTCAACAACGCCGGCCTGATGGTCCGCTCCGCCAATCTCCCCAATGGCCAGATCGTCCCCGCCGCCCTCTGGACCAACAACGGCCGGGTCGCCAACGAGCACATGGATGAAATCATGGACAATCTCACCGTGACCAAAAAGTGGCGCAGCCACACCTTCGTCGGCGGCGGCTACTTCGGCTACTCCAACATCTCCGACCGCCAGTCCAGCGGCGGCCGCACCGCGTCGCCGCTCACCGAGCAACCCGAGCCCGTCGCGATCACCTGGATACCCGCGACCGCCGCCACCGCGCCCGCCGGCACGCCCGCTGCCGCGCTCACGGCCGTCGCCGGCTACGGCGGCCGCGCCGTTCAGCTCACCAATCCCGAAGGCTTCACCGCCCTCGGCGTCGGCTACGTGCGCGATGAAGCCATCGCCCGCCAGTTCGCCTACTTCTTCGGCCACAAGTGGGAGCTCTCGCCGCGCTGGGGCTTCGACTGGGGCTTCCGCGCCGAAAACTACCTCGTCAAGGGCTTCAACCAAGCCGGCGTGCAAAACCCGCGCGGCAATTGGGACCCCACCTACGGCGGCGCCGACGGCGACCCGTTCACCCTGTTCGACAATCGTTTTCAGATTCCAAATCCCGCCGCGAAATGGGACTTCGATAAAAACGTCCGCAGCTTCTCCCTCTCCGGCGCAACCAACTTCGTCATCGACAACAACAACTCCTTCTACGTCCGCTACGCCGATGGCGAGAAGGCGCCCGACTACGGTTTCTTCCGGAATTACAACTCGCAGTTCCGGCTCAACAACCTGAAGCCGCGCCCCCAAATCATCCAGCAGGCCGAGCTCGGCTATCGCCTGAAGTGGGGCCCCGCCACGCTCACTGCCACGCCGTTCTACAGCCACCTCGACAACATCCTCGCCATCACGCAGGCCACCGAGTCCGACGGCGTCACACTCTACTTCCCCGACCCCGTCTACAACTCGACCACCGCCTACGGCCTCGAACTCGAAGGCACGCTCCGCCTCTCCGACCGCTGGAGCGTCCGCAGCGTATTCACCGCGCAGAAGGCGAAGAACGACGTCTGGAAAGTGTTCCAAGCCGGCGTCAATGGCCGCACCGACGACACCTACCTCGACCTCTCCGGCCGCCCCGCCGACAACAACCCCGACTTCATCCTCAACAACACGCTCACCTACCGGACGCCCGCTTATTTCGCGAATCTCTCCTGGCGCCACATGGGCGAGCGCGCCGGCAACGCCGCCAACGTGATCATGCTCCCGCGTTTCAACCAGTTCGATCTCGGCCTGGGGTGGACGCTTTCCCGCCGCTGGTCCGTCGGACTCAACATCAACAATCTCACCGATAGCGAGGGCGTCATGACGTGGCGCGGCTGGGGCATCAATCCCGGCGACCGCCAGAGCTTCACCTCCCTCCCCGCCACCGGCCAGGACACCATGCTCCAGTACGTCCCCGTCCAACCCCGCGCCTACTTCCTCTCCTCGACCTACAAATTCTAATCCGTCCATCGGGCTGCCGCTTGCCGGCAGGCCGCCGCAGGATTCTGTCACCGCTCATTTTCGCTCATCCTATCCCCCCACCGCCCGCGCCTCGCCGATCAGGCGAGGCGCCCACACTCCCAGCTCGCCCCAACACCTCCGAAAAATCAGCGAAGATGAGCGGTTCACCTCTCCGTCTTTCCAAATCCATGACATCCTCCCTCCCGTCCCATCCCCGACTCGCGCTCCTCGGCACGCTGCTCCTCCTCGGCCTCACCGCCGCCGCGCTCCCGGCGCAGACGCCCAAAGAAAAAGCCAAACCAAAGGCCGCCGCACCCGCCGCCGAGCCGCCCGGCCAGTCCGCGCGCGCCGCCATGGCCGCCATCACCAGCGCCACCGCACCCTCCGCCCTCACCGTCGCCCCCGGCTTCAAAGTCGAACTCCTCTACACCGTCCCCAAAGAGGACCAGGGCTCCTGGGTCGCCCTCGCCATTGACCCCAAAGGCCGCCTCACCGCTGCCGACCAATACGGCGGCCTCTACCGTCTCACCCTCCCTCCCCTCGGCACCTCCGCCGGCCTGAAGGTCGAGAAACTCGCCCTCACGCTCCCCGCCGTCTCACCCCCGCCCGGCACCGAGTCCCGCCCCACGCCCAAACGCGCCGCCGCCACCGATGGCTCCGCCTCACCCGCCGTCGGCGCCCACGGCCTCCTCTACGCCTTCGACAGCCTCTACGTCATGGTCGACGAGGTCCCCGCCAAACAGGGCGTCTGGCGCCTCCGCGACACCAACGGCGACGACCAGTTCGACGAGATCAAGTATCTCCGTGAGATGCGCGGCAGCGGCGAACACGGCCCCCACTCCCTCGCCCTCTCCCCCGACGGCAAATCCATCTACTTCGCCAACGGCAACCACACCGATCTCCCCACCCACCTGAACAAATCCCGCGCCGTCTCCTGGGACGAAGACCATCTCCTCCCCCGCATGTGGGACGCCCGCGGCCACGCGAAAAACAAATTCGCCCCCGGCGGCTACATCGGCCGCATGGACCCCGAAGGCAAAACCGTCGAGCTCTTCGCCCTCGGCTTCCGCAACCAATACGACCTCGCCTTCGACCAAAACGGCGAACTCTTCACCTACGACTCCGACATGGAGTGGGACCAGGGCTCCCCGTGGTATATGCCCACGCGCATCAATCACGTCGTCGACGGCGCCGACTACGGCTGGCGCTCCGGCGCCGGTCGCTGGCCCGACTACTATGCCGACAGCCTCCCCGCCACGCTCAACATCGGCCCCGGCTCCCCCACCGGCACCGTCTTCGGCACCGGCGCGAAATTCCCCGCCAAATACCAACTCGCTCTCTTCGCCGCCGACTGGACCTACGGCACGCTCTACGCGGTCCACCACACCCCCGACGGCGCCACCTACCGCGGCGAAAAGGAAGAATTCATCTCCGGCAAACCGCTCCCCCTCACCGATCTCGTGATCAACCCCAACGACGGCGCCATGTATTTCGCCGTCGGTGGTCGCCGCACCCAGGCCGCCCTCTACCGCGTCACCTACACCGGCACCGAGAGCACCGCCCCCGCCCAACCCGCTCCCCTCACCGCCGAGGTCAAACTCCGCCGCTCCCTCGAAGCGCTCCACGCCGAAGGCACCGGCCCCGAGGCCATCGCCATCGCCTGGCCGCACCTCGCCCACGCCGATCGCTTCGTCCGCACCGCCGCCCGCATCGCGATCGAGCGGCAGTTCCCCGACAACTGGGCCAGCCGCGCCCTCGCCGAGCGCAACCCCCGGGCCGCCATCGAAGCCCTCATCGCCCTCGCCCGCGTCGGCCCGAAGTATCTCCAACCCCGCCTCCTCGAGTCCCTCGAGCGCCTCGACTTCGCCAAGCAGCCCGCCGCCCTCCAGCTCCCCCTCCTCCGCGCCTGGCAGCTCGCCTTCGCCCGTATGGGCAAACCGGATGCAGCCACCTGCGCCCGCCTCGCCGCCAAACTCGACGCGCACTTTCCGCACGCCGATGCCTTCGTGAACCGCGAACTTCACGCCCTCCTGGTCTACCTCGATTCCGCCACCGTCGTCGCCAAAACCGTCCCCCTCCTCAGCGTCTCCGAGCCCGTCGGCACCGCCCCCGAGGAACAGGCCAGCAAGTCGCTCCTGGCCCGCAACGACAACTACGGCAAAGTCGTCAACAGCGTCTCCGACAGCCGCTCCGACCGCCAGCAGATGATGTTGGCCTACAACCTCCGCCACGCCACCGTCGGCTGGACCCCCAAACTCCGCGTCGAATTCTTCTCCTGGTTCGCGCGCACCGCCCCGTGGAAGGGCGGCAACAGCTTCAGCGGCTTCATCCAAAACATCCGCACCGAAACCCTCGCCCACGTCGCCGATCCCGGCGAGCGCGCCGCCCTCAACGCCCTCTCCAAACCCGCCGCCACGTCCTTCGCCGCCGGTGCCGTCACCCCCAAGGGTCCCGGCCGCGACTACACCGTCGCCGACGCCACCGCCCTCCTCCAAGGCAGCCTCACCGGCCGCAATTTCACCCAGGGCAAAGGCCTCTTCGCCGCCACCGCCTGCATCGTCTGCCACCGCTTCAATCACGACGGCGGCGGCATCGGCCCCGATCTCTCCGGCGCCGGCAGCCGCTACAGCATCAAGGACCTCATGGAAAACCTCGTCGAACCCTCGAAAGTCATCTCCGACCAATACGACAGCCAGCAATTCGACCTCGCCGACGGCTCCACCCTCGTCGGCCGCATCGTCGGCGAGGAAAACGGCGAACTCCAGATCATGAGCAACCCCTTCGCCCCCGACGAAAAGACGAAGGTGAAGTCCGCCGACATCAAGTCCCGCAAAACCTATCCGATCTCGATGATGCCCCCCGGCCTCATCAACGCCCTGAACCCCGAGGAACTCAAAGACCTCACCGCCTACATCCTCAGCGGCGGCAATCCCCAGGACAAAATGTTCAAGTAGGGCGGACTTCCGTCCGCCTCCGAACGGAGCGGCGGTTTCCCACCGCCGTAGTTCCAGCGCAACCAAGCCCGGGCCCACCCGCCCGGGCTTTTTCTCGCCCCGGAGCCGCGAGCGTGCGCGAGCGGAGGCTCCCCGGAGCGGAACGCGTCAGCGTCTCGCCCCCATCCGCCGCGCCCGCCCCGTCGCCGCGAGCGTGTGCGAGTGGTCTTGCCTGCATCGGGTGCAACTCAACGTGCGCCCAAAACACCCGAGGGCTGGCCTCAAATCCGGACCTCAAACGCGGCGCCGCCACCGGCCGCCTCGCGCCCCCAACCCGCCTCCCTCCGAACGGAACGGCGGTTTCCCACCGCCGTCACCCCGCCACCCTCCCCGTCGCCCGCCCCCACCCCGGCCGCGTCGCGCCCCCCGAACCTCGCCTCCCTCCGCACGGCGCGGCCGTGTCCCACCGCCGCCCCCCTCACTTCACCAGCGCCTGGTACATCATCACCTTGAACTTCTGGTTCAGGTCGCTGCCGCCCGTCGGCCGCAGCTGCGTCATCAGCAGCGCGACGATCCGTTCCTTCGGGTCGACGAGATACTGCGGGAAATACGCGCTGCCCCAGCCATACGCCCCCACACTGCCCAGCTCGCCGTAGAACCCCACGTCCTGCATCACCCAAAACCCAAGCCCAAACGCCCCCGTGTCATTCGCGTATTTCGTGCCCGTGTGATTCGAGCGCATCAGCTCCACCGTCTTCGGCGAGAGCAGCCGCACGCCGTCGAGCTCCCCGCCGTTCAAAAACATCTGCAGCAACCGCCCATAGTCCCCCGCCGTCGCCAGCAACCCCGCGCCGCCCGAAAAACACTTCCGCGGCCCCGTCACGTAGTCGCCCTGATCGCCGCGCCCCAGCACGCCTTTCTCCACCCCATACACGGGCGCCAGCCGCGCCGCCTTTTCCGGGGCGAGATAAAAACACGCATCCCCCATCTTCAGCGGCCCGAAAATCCGCTCCGCAAAAAATCGGTCCAGCGGCATCCCCGCCACCACTTCCACGAGATACCCGAGCACATCCGTCGAATAACCATACTGATAAACTTCGCCCGGCTGACCGTTCAGCGGCAGCGCCGCCAGCTTCTTGATCTCCTCGCCGATCGTCGCGTCCTTGTTCGCAAAATACCACGTGTCCAGTTTCGCCGCCTTGTAGAGTTCCGCCGCCGGCCCCGTGCCATACGTCAGCCCCGCCGTGTGGGTGAGCAGATCGCGGATCTGGATCGGGCGCTTCGCCTTCACCGTCGTAAATTTCGTCCCCGCCGGCGCCCCCTCGGGCGGCGCCACGGCCACCATCGAGTTCTTAAACTCCGGAATATATTTCGCCACCGGATCGTGCAGCAGGAGCTTCCCTTCCTCGTAAAGCAGCATCACCGCCACGCTCGTCACGGCCTTGCTCATCGAAGCGATCCGAAAAATCGCCTCCGTCGTCATCGCCTTGCCCGCCTCAAGATCGCTCATCCCGTATCCGCGGTGCCGCACTTCCTGCCCATCGCGCGCGACGTAGAGCACCACGCCCGCAATTTTCTTCTGGTCCACCTGCGCCTGGATCACCGCGTCGAGCCGCCCGAGCCGCGCCCCATCGAAGCCCACGCTCGCCGGATCGGCGATTTCGGCCCCACGCGCCAAAGACGCGACCAGGGCAAACACCGCAAGTGAACCAACACGCAGCGCACGGGGCAGTTTCATGGCCACCCATCCGAATCGCCTCCCGCCCTCGCGTCACGCGCGAAATGCCGCCCACCCACCGGAGCGCACCTCACGTTCTCGCCGGCTCCGCCCCAGGTGGGCGAGCCCAAGGTAGGCAAGTCCAAGGTGGGCCGGTCCGAGGTGGGCCGGCCGCTCCGCGGGCGGCCGATTGTCGCGAGACCGAGGCGTGCCCTCCGGAGCCGCGCGCGGAGCGCACGGCCCACCCGGGGACACCGGACCCGGCACGAAGCGCAGATGCGCGCCAGCCATTTGCCCCCCTGCAACCATCGCCCCCCCTGCAACCATTCGCCCACGACCGCGTCAGACCCATTTGCCACGCCGCGTCGCTTGACAGAGACTTCGGCCCGCCGCTCCCGTCCCACCCCTCCATGCCCAAAGCCCTCGCCTCTTTCGCCGCCCTCGGAGTGGGACTCGTCTGCGCCGCCCTCCTGCTCTGGCTCTGGCGCGAAAACCGCGCGGGCCTCCGCGAGCTCCGCGCCGCCCGCGCTCCCGCGTCGTTCCCCGCGCCGCCCGCGCCCGCCACGACCGCCGGGGCCACCGCACCTCCGTCCGACCCACTCAGCGCCGCCCTCCTCGCTTCCCTCCAACGCCTCCTCGCCCCCGCCACCGACGCCCGCACCCACGAGGCCCTGCTCGCCTTCAAGGACGCCGACGCCTACCGCCGCTTCCTCGCCCGCGCCCCAGCCGCCGGCCTCACCGTCCTCGGCGAACTCCCCGGCCTCCGCAGCCTCCGCGTGCGCTACGACTCGTTCGACGCCCTCCGCGCCGACCTCACCCCAAACGCCGCCGACTTCACCGCCGTCGAACCCAACGCCCTCGTCCGCATCCCCTCGGGCCCGTCCGCCCCGGCCAAGGAAGATCGCGCCGACGTCACCCAGGTCCCCTTCGGCAACACCGCCCTCCCTTTCCTCGGCGTCCCTTCCGACCACCGCACCTGGGGCAAGGGCGTCACCATCGCCATTCTCGACACCGGCGTGCTCCCCGATGCCACCTTCGGCTCCGGGCGCCTCGCCACCCTCGACATCGGCCTCGGCACCGTCGCCGGCCGCGGCGACGATGACGGCCACGGCACCGCCGTCGCCGCGCTCGCCGGCGGTGCCTCCCCCGACGCCCCCGGCGTCGCCCCCGCCGCCAGTCTCCTCAGTATCCGCGTCACCGATGCCGCCAGCACGAGCGACACGTTCACCATCGCCCGGGCCGTCGTCGCCGCCGTCGATGCCGGCGCAAAAATCATCAACGTCAGCCTCGGCGGCTACTCCACCTCCTCCGCGCTCGACGCCGCCCTCGCCTACGCCACCGACCGCGGCGCCGTCATCGTCGCCGCCGCCGGCAACGACCAGGCCGCCCAACTCGCCTGGCCCGCCGCCGACCCCCGCGTCGTCTCCGTCGGCGCCGTCGACCGCGCCGGCCAACAGGTCAGCTTCTCCAACTCCGGCCCGTCCCTCTCCCTCACCGCCCCCGGCTACGGCGTGCAGACCGCCTGGCAGGACGGCCAGCGCGTCACCGTCGACGGCACCTCCGCCAGCGCCCCCCTCGTGTCCGGCGCGATCGCCGCCATCCTCTCCCAAAACCCCGCGCTCACTCCCCAAACCGCCGCGCAACGGCTCGTCGCCACCGCCAGCGACGCCGGTCCCCCCGGCACCGACGCCGCCTACGGCCACGGCATTCTCAATGTCGACTGGGCCGTCAACCGCACCAACCCCGCCCACTTCGACCCCGCCATCGCGAGCCATTACTTCGACGCCGCGAACAACCAGATGCAGTTCGTCGTGCAAAACCGCAGCGGCGCTTCCGTCGCCGGCCTCACCCTCAGCCTCACCACCACCGGCGCCACCGCCCCCACCCGCGTCCTGCCCGTGCCGTCGCTCGCCGCCGGCGAAAGCTACGTCGCCTCCGTCCCCGTCGACTCCGCCGCCCTGCAGGCCAACGGCTCCCTCACCTACTCCACCCTGCTCACCCCGCCCCCGGGCCTCACCGACTCCGCCCCCGCCAACAACCGCCGGACCAGCACACTCGCCGCCCCAAAGTAGGGCGGACTTCAGTCCGCCCCGCCCCACCCTGTCATGACACCACCCACCTCCTCTCCTTCGCCTTCGTGGTGGGAGCGTCTCGATCCGCGCCGCAGCCTCCCCGCCGCCGCCGCGCTGCTCTTCGCCGGCTCCGGCCTCGCCTTGGTCCTGCTCCTCTCCGCGAGCGCCGGAAAAATCCTCCACACACAGATCGAGCGCCAGCTCGGCCCCTCCTTCGAGACCCTCGCCTATCAGGTCGCCGACAAACTCGACCGCACCGTCTACGAACGCACCCGGCAACTGCGGTTCACCGCCGGCCTGGCCCCCTTCCGCACCGCCGCCGCTCCGCTCGCCGACCGCCAGTCCGTCGTCGAAGCCCTTCACGACGCCTCCTCCGACTACGCCTGGGTGGGCTTCGCCGATGCCCGAGGCGACATTCTCGCCGCGTCCCAGCGCCTCTTCGTCGGCGAAAAAGCCGCCGGCGCCCCGTGGTATCGGGGCGGCCGTCACCAGCTCTTCGTCGGCCAGGTCCGCGAATTCCCTGAACTCGCCAGCGCGGTCCCCGCCCTCGGCGCCCTCGCCCCGCGCTTCCTCGACCTCGCGGTCCCCGTCACCTCCGCCGACGGCGATTTCCTCGGCGTGCTCGGCGCACAGGTCCGCTGGTCCTGGGCGCGCGACGTCCAGCTCTCCGTCATCCCCGAGTCCGCGCGGCGCGCCCGTCTCGGCGTCACCGTCTACGCCGCCAACCGCGAGGTCCTCCTCGACTCCGGCGGCTCCGGTTGGTCCGAACCGCCCGACGTCCCCGCCGCGCTCGCCGACCGCCCCAGCCCCCGGGGCACCTTCACCGAATCCGCCGCCGGCGGCACCGTCTATCTCACCGGCTACGCCCGCTCCCGCGGCTTCCGCGACTACCGCGGCCAGGGCTGGCTCGTCGTCGTCCGCCAACCCGTCTCCGACGCGTTTGCCGCCGTCGCGGACCTCCGCCGCCTCATCCTCGGCGTCGGCACCGGGCTCGTCGCCGCCCTCGGCCTCCTCTGCTGGATTTTCGCCGCGCGCTTCGAACGCCGCCTCCGCGCCGTCGGCACCGCGGCCGAACGCATCAGCGGCGGCGACATCCTCGCCCTCCTGCCGCAACCCCACGGCGACAGCGCCTTCGCCCGCATGTGCGCCTCGCTGGGCACCCTGGTTGAAACATTCCGCCACCGTCAGGAAACGCTGGAGACGGAAAACATCCGCCTCGCCGCCCGCCCTGAGTCCGCCAGCCCGCGTCCGCCCTCACCTCCCGTTTAGCGGCACCGCCGGGGCACGAAAAACGGGATTGGCGGGGTTTTGCCCACCTGACTCCCGCCGATTAACCTGAGCGGCAAGTCGGGACAGCCCCTGCGCGATTGGCGCAGTGGGATACTCGCCGGAGAGCCTGACGGGTTCAGCCAGACCCCGTTCGGCTGTCTTCTGCCCTCAGTGGTCTCAGGGTTGGTAAACGCCTGCCCACCGCCATCGGTGTCTGGGATCAAACGCCGCGGCCCGGCCCGTCGGCCAGGGTCCCCTCCGGGCGCGACCGCCCAGCGCCAGGCTCGGCGCCCGCGCCCGACTCGCCGGCCTGGTCTGACGCCGCTTCCGCCGCCACGACGCCCTCGAATCGTCCCCGAATCGTCCCGGAAGGTTCCGGCCAGCTTCCCGAAAGGATCCCGCCAGCTTCCCGGAAGGATCCCG
>JBIKOK010000218.1:0-11211 GCA_044358025.1 Opitutaceae bacterium | reverse complement strand
GTGGCGGCGGCGGCAAGTTTGCTTAAAATCCCGACGATCCCCAGCGCGATCGCGGCCGTCTCGGCGCCGTCGCTCCTGTCCGACTCCGTGACGATCCGGCGGCGCCCTTTCTCGTCGATCACGACCCAGCGCTTCTCCTGATGGATGCTGTTCGCGGCCACCGCCGCGCCGACTAGCGCGACATCGCCGATCGTGTCGGTGGTTTTCTTGAAGACCGCTTTGTTGCCGAGCACATGGTCCATCACGCGGCCCCCGCGCGTCACCGCCTGGAAATTGATATTGTCCCACGGCAGGAAATTGACCGTCTGCTCCCCGACCGTGAGCGTGGCTGACCGGATACGCGAGGGTTCGGTGCGGAAACGCAGCAGCTCGCCGTTTTCGCCGGCCGCGTATTTGCGCGGGCCGCGGCCAAATTCGACGAAGCAGAGCACGTTGGCCTCCGGGTCGTAGGGCGGGAGCGGGTTCTTCGTGAGCTTCTGCGCGCGGGCCAGCGCGTCGGTGCCGTCGGCCGCCAGTTTCGCGGAGGCGAGGCCGTCGAGGTAGTCGAGCAGCACGTAGTCGCTCTTGTAGGTGTCGGACTCCGCATCGCTGTCGAGCAGTTGCGCCGAGCGAAAACACGCGCGCGCGTTGTCCGGCTGGCCGTCACGCCAATAAAGCAGGCCGCGATAGTAGAACGCCATGACGCGCTCGTAGGGCTCGCCGATGAATACCTTCTCCCGCTCCGCGGTAAAGAGCCCGCGGGAGCGCTTCGCGGCGTCCGCGGGCCCGGCAATCAGCCCCCCGATGCGCGCGATGGCATCGTCGAACTTCGCCTTCGCCACGTCGAAATTACCCAGTCGCAGCGCGGTCACGCCCAGCCGGTATTCCAGCAGCACGCGGTCCTTGTCGGGCGCGGCGGCGAGGTCGGCGTTGCCGTCGATGATCGGATCGCCGGTGCGCGCCACCGGCGGGCGCTTCGGTCGGTCGGGCATGGTTTCGCAGCCGGCGAACATCAGCAGCGCGGCGGTGGACAGGGCGAGGCGAGCGACGAACGAAGGGCGGCGCTCGCGGCTCGACGGTGCGGGTCGGGAGTCAGTCATGAAGTTTGCGGCGCGCTGGCGGGCGCCGCAACGCGACGGAGATCACCGATACGCGGCGTCCTCGAGTCCCTGCTTTTTAATTTCGGCCGAATCCTCCCAGACGATCTCGCTGGTGCGGGCGTCGGTGAGACGGAAGCTGTAAAGCACGTAGTCGCTCGTGCCCTGCGAGGTGCGCGTGCTCATCCCCTCGAGTTTTCCGGTGAGAAAATAATCGGCGCCGCGAAACTCGACGACGTTCGGATCGCTGCTCGCCGTGACCTGCCCGGACTGCTTGAGCGCCCGCTCGCGCTCCAGCGTCTTCATCATCTCACGGTCGAGGAAACTCACGCGCCCGGCCGCCTTGGAGTTCAACTGGGTGCGGATGCGCGTGAGGAAAATATCCTTGTTGATCGGGAACCGCGTGTTGTTCACGACGGGCTCCAACACGACGCGCGGCTTGGTCTGGGCGCGGGCGATCTCGGGAATACCGAGGATGCTCCGCGACATTTTGTCCGTGACGGACACGAGGTCCTGCGATTCGACGCCGGTGCCCTGCACGAAGCCTTTTTCGTCGGGGCGCATCTCGGTGACGGCCACGCCGGAGGGATTTTTCACGCCCTGCGTGGTTTCGCAGCCGGTGAAAAAAACCGGGGTCGCGGCGACGCTCGCAAGGATAAGGAAACGGGAGAGGATATTCATGGAAGATGTCGGAAAAGTAAGGACCGGTTGCGCCGCGGCGCGGGACTCAGCGGCCAAACAGCGTGTTCGCCTGGCCCATCGGCGCAGCGTTGCCGTAATAATTGTTGATGATCGTGACTTGCTGCGGCGCGGCGGCCTGAGCCGGCTGCGCGGGTGCCTGCACGACGACCGGTCGGGCCGACTCCACATAAACCGGCGGACGTTCCCAAATCACCGCCCGGCGGTTCGCGTCGGCCACGGATCCAAGAACCCAACCCAACCCCGCGCCCCACGCGGCCCCGCGCCAGCCGTTGTGACCAAGACTGCCGCTATTGTGGCCGATGATGCCGCCCGCGAGGGCCCCGAGAAACAACCCGTCGGCCGCGGCACTGCCGCCATAGTAACCGCCGCCGTAATACCCGCCACTGCCATAGTAGCCGCCCCCGCCATAATATGCGCCATGGTAGCCGCCGCGCGCCGGGCCGCGATAGACAACCGGCGCGTCCCGGTAAATGTAGGGGGAGTCGTAGCGCGGCGCCCGGTGCTGCGGCGCACGGCGCGCGTCGTTGTCGCGCCCGACAGCCGAACCGATCACCGCTCCGACCCCCGCTCCGATGGCGGCACCTTTCCAGCCGTTATGGTTGAGACTGCCGCTATTGTGGCCGATCACCGCCCCGGCGATGCCTCCGATCACCGCCCCGTTGACTGTCTCCGGACGAAAAACCTGCGCCGATGCGGGTGCGAGAGCCAGGAGCGCGAGACCGAGTGGAATGGGCGTTTTCATGGAAGGAGTGCAGCGTGTCCGACACGGACAGAACCGCAAGGTTGCAACGAACGCGCGACCGACGCGTGCCCCGCCGGCTGGACCGATGGGCGGAAAGCGCTCGCGCCCCTAGTCCACCCGGTAGAGATGCGTTTTCGTCCGCAGGAAGAGCGCGTTTCCCACCACGGCGGGCGACGCCATGAAACCGCTGTCCAACTTATTTTCCGCAAGTTTCCGGAAGGTCCGACCCGCCGCCAACACCGTCACATGCCCCGCTTCGCTGAACAAATAGATGCGACCGCCGGCGAACAGCGGCGACGCGGAGTAGGTCCCCGGCACCCGCTCCCGCCACACTTCGGCGCCCGTCTTCGCTTCAAGACAGGTCACGATTCCGTTGTCATCCACCAGGGTGACGAGGTCGTCGTGGACGATGATCGAGGGCTTGTTCGGCACGTTCTTCTTTTCCTTCCACGCGATTTGTGACTCGGACAACACGCCCGTGCCGCCCAGTTTCACCGCGACCAACTGGCCTTTCGAAAAACCCGTTTGAAAATAAACCAGGCCGTGCGCCACGACCGGGCGGCTGCTGGAGCTGTGCTGGCCGCGCTCCTCGAGCCGCCACAGCTCCGCGCCCGTGGCCGGATCGTAGGCGTAGTGCGCTTTCGCCCCGCTGCTCAGCAAAACGCTCCGGCCGTCCGCGACAACGACCTGCGGCGTCGAAAACGCCTTGCGAAAATCGCCCTGCGCGGCCGGCTGGCCCGCCGCATCGAGATCCTTGAAATCCACCGATCGGTCCACCTTCCACACCGTCTTCCCCGTCTTCTTGTCGAGCGCGACGACAAACTGGAAATCGCTCCCGTCAAAATTCATGATGAGCAGGTCCCCGTGCAAAATCGGCGACGAACCTGCGGCGCGAAAATGGTTGCACACAAAATCCGTGCGCTGCCACAGGACCTCGCCGGTCTGCGTGTCGACGCACGCCGTCCCCGGCGAACCGAACGTCACGTAGATCCGGCCCGCCTCGATCACGGGCGTCGGCGACGCATAAGAGTTGAACGGATGGCAAAATTGCGGCTCGGCCACGCGAAACAAAACCAGATCGCGCACGACCGCTCCGGTTTCCTGGTTCATACAAATCAGGGACAGCTCGCCGCCTTTGTCCGTCGCGGTCGTGACCCACACCTGATCGCCCCACACCACCGGCGACGACCACGCCTTCCCCTGAATCGCCGTCTTCCATTTCACACGGTCGCCCTCGCCGAAGGTCAGCGGCAACTCCGTCGCCGCCGCGTGGCCGTCACCGCCGGGTCCGCGAAACTGCGGCCACGGCTCGCCCGCGTGCACCGCGGCGAGGAAAAATCCCGCCACCGATAACACAGCTGCGGCCGACCGATGACCAAACAACGACGCAAGGGAGAAGCGGGAGGTAAACATGGGGTGGGCCTCCATGCGAAGGGCACCGCGCGCTCCCGACAATCCCGAAAACACCCTTCGCGCCGGTTTCGCCTTCCCGCCGCCGGGGCCGCGCCCGTCCGGACGGGACCTTTCGCGCGGGTTTGCGCCGCGGCCTCCGCCCCGCCCGCCCCGCATAAGCCGGAAGCGATTCAACCTCGCCCTCGACCAAGGCACCACCTCGTCGCGCGCCCTCATTTTCGATCAGCGCGGACGCCTCCACGCCTCCACGCAGGAGGCATTCACCCCACACTTCCCGCAACCCGTCCGGGTCGAACACCGCCGCGCGGACCTCTGGGCCACCGGCCGCCGGCCCGCCCTCGCCGCCTGCGCCCGCGCCAAACTCACCGGCGCCTCCGGCGCCGACCTCGGCCCACCAACCAGCGCGAAACCACCCGGCGCTGGGACCGGGCCACCGGCCGCCCCCTCGCCCCCGCCCTCGTCTGGTCGGACCGCCGCACCGCACCCTCTGCGCCCACCTGCTTCTCCGCGGCCCCGAACCGCTCTCCCGCGCGCACCGGACTCCTGCTCGATCCGTAGTTCAGCGGCACGAAACTCGCCCGACTGTTCAATGTCCTCCCGGGCGCCCTCCGCCGCGCCGCCCGCGGCGAACTCGCCTTCGACACCGTCGACACCTGGCTGCTCTGGCAACTCACCGCTGGCCAAATCCACGCCACCGACGTCTCCAACGCCTCGCGCCCCCTCCTGCTCAACCTCCACACCGCCCCCTGGGACGACGACCTGCTCCGCGCGCTGCGCATCCCGCGCGCCGTCCTCCCCGCGTCCGCTCCAGCCGCGAAATCTACGGCCATGTGCAGTCCATGCCCGCGCTGCGCGGCGTCCCCGTCGCGGGTGTCGCCGGCGACCAACAGGCCGCTCTCGTCGGCCTGGCCTGCTTTCCCCCGTACTCGCCAAGAACACCCACGGCACGGGTTGCTTTCTGCTCCTTCACACCGGCGAAAAACCCGTCGTCTCGCGTCACCGTCTTCTCACTACGGTCGCCTGGCGCCTCGGCCCGCAGGGCCCGCTCGAATACGCCCTCGAGGGCGGCGTGTTCGGCGGCGGCGCCGTCGTGCAACGGCTCCGCGAGGGCCGCGACGTCGTCGTCCGCTCCGCCGACATCGACCGCCTCGCCGCCCGCCCGCGCGACAACGGCGGCGGCTACCTGGTTCCCGCCTTCGTCCGCCTCGGCGCCCCGCCTGGGGACGCCACCGCGCGCGGCGCCATCGTCGGTCTCACGCGCGGCAGCTCCGCCGCCCTCGTTGCGCGCGCCGCCCTCGAAAGCATCGCCGACCAGAGCGCCGATCTCCTCACCGCGATGGAGGCCGACGCCCAGCTCACACTCCGCGCACTCCGCGTCGACGGCGGCGTAACCGTCGATGCGGCGCTCATGCAGTTTCAATGCGACCTTCTGCGCGTCCCCGTCATCCGCCCGCGCATCACCGAGACCACCGCCCTCGGCACCGCTTTTCTCGCCGGCCTCGCGGTCGGTTTTTGGACAGACCGCGCCGAGCTCGCGCGGCTGACCTGCCGCGAAAAAATCGCCCGCCCGCGCGCGCCCCACCCCGCCCTGAAAAAACTCCAACGCGACTGGCTCCGCTCCGTCGAGCGCACGAACGGTTGGGCGCAATAACCCCCGCCGGCCGCGGCCTGCGCGTGACCTCTCTCCCCCCGCCCCCGACTTCACCTCGCCTCCCCACTTCCGCTCGTCGCACCGCTTCCATGCCCTTCACCCTCCGCCTCGCCCGCCCCTCCGACAACGCCGCCCTCGCCTCCCGCTATACCGAGCGCGGCCATGGCGCCACCGCAGCCGAAATGTCCACCCGCCTCCCGCGAGTGATGACCGACCCGCCCACGCCGAAATCGTCGCCGAGACCACCGACAAAAAAGTCGTCGGCTCCATCCATGTCGCCCTCGGCCGTATTCTCGAGTGGGACAAAGCCGCGCAGATCCTCGGCCTGATCGTCGCGCCGTCCCACCCACGCCGCGGCCTCGGCCGCGCCCTCACCGAGCGCACTGAGCACTGGGCCCGCGAACGCGGCTGGACCGTGTTGCATCTCCGCACCCACGCCCAGCGCACCGACACCACCAGCTTCTACGCGAGCCTCGGCTACCTCCACGACTCCACCCCGATCTTCACCGAGAAACGCCGCCGCTCCTCCCCCCACGTCCTTCCGCCCGTGGCCGATCGCTTCCCCCTCCCCAAACTCACGCTCGGGCTGGTCGTGCTGTTCGCGATCTTCGTGCCCCTGGCGTCGCTGTTTCTCCTCATGCAGCGGAAATTCTGGCAATGCACCGGCGTCCGGACCGACCTCGCCCACTTCTTCATCAGCGGCGGCCTCCGCAAACTCCGCGTCGCCGCCGCCCGCGTCATCCTCACGTAGTTCGGAGCTTCCTCGTCTGCCCGCCGCTGCAGCAGGCGATCGCCGCCTGGCCCCGCTGGGTGCAGTTTCTCACCGCGATTTTCGCACAGGACGTCGGCGCGTATGGGGCCACCGCTGGGCGCACACCGTGCCGGCGCTCTGGCGCTTCCACGCCGTGCACCCCAGCCGCGAGCACCGCGACTGGCTCGCCGCGTCCCGCGTCCACCCCGTCGATCCAACCTTCATCCGCTGCTGCGGCGTCCTGCCGGGCTTCTTCTTCGGCTTCACCACGGAGACCTTCGGCGTCCCCCTCGCTCCCGACGCCCTCCTCGCCATTGTCAACCACGCCAACGTCCGCTGGGGCTTCGGCCGGCTCGCAGGGCTCGTCGCCACCCGCCATTTCCCCTCCGCCGCCATACCCCGCCGCTACGGCAGCGACGAATCCATGGCGCAAAATCACCTCGCGCAACTCGCCGCGCCCTTCCGCCCGCCCAACCTGCCTGCCGCCCCCCCCGCCTGCCGCGCCCGTCGACGCGACCGCCCCGCCGCGCCCGGCAAGACCCACGGCGCCAGGCCTCCGCATTTTCCGCTCCCGCTGCGTAACTTCGCGAGTTGTGTACCGACCCACGACCGCTACCGTCCCGCCCACTCGCCTACATGAAGTTCGTCCGTCTTGCGCTCCTCCTGCTCACCCCTGTCGTCCGCACTCCCGCGGCCGAGCCCGCCCCACCGGAAAAATCTCGCCCCGCCACCCCGGCGGACACCCCCAATTCCACCCCCGCGCCAGCCGCCCGCCTCACCCCCAAAGCCCCCGCCACCGGCACGGCCAATTCAGCCGCGCGACCAAACGCCGACCCCGCTTCCGCCGCGCCCCAGACCAAGGCCGCCGTCAGGTCCGCCCCCGAAGCTCCGGCCTCGGCGAAAAGAACCGACCCGACAAAAGCCGCCGGCCGCGACGCCGCGAAGGAATCCTTCAACATCGAAGAACTCCGCGAAAAAGCCGCCAACGGCAACACCATCGCCCAATACAATCTCGGTCTGGCCTACGCCCAGGGCCTTGGCGTTCCTGTCAATCTGCCCGAAGCCTACGTCTGGCTCTCACTCGCCTCCGAAAAAGCCACCACCGGCAAGGCCTTCGAACGCCTCATCGGCAACATGTCCAACGCCCAGCTTTCCGAGGGCAACAAACAGCTCGTCGTCGTCCGCGATCCCGCCAACGCCACCGTCATCGCCAACCTCCCGCTCGCCAACCCTTCCCCCGTCCCCTCCGCCGCCGATCCCGTCGAACCCCCGGTTCTGCCGACGCCGGATACCCCGTCCGACGAGATCGTCCCGCTCTTCCGCCCCACCCGCACCGTCGCCGAGATCGCCGCCGAAATCGCCGCGGCGCAGGCCGCCGCCAACCCCGGCTCCACCGCTCCCGCGTCCGGCCCCGGCTCACGCGGCAATCCCTCCGCCCCCAGCCGCACCGCGGCCGATGGCTCCCTGCCCTCCACCCCCGGAACCGCCGCGGCACCGCCCGCCGACGGCTCCGCCCCGGAGTATGCCGGCGCCCCCGCCGCCCCGCCCGCGGTCATCGTCGCCGGCGGCGGCATTCCCCCCGAGGCCGCCCAGCGCCAGCTCGAAAAAATGGCCGGCATCATCAACAGCAAGGGCCTCCTCCCACCCGACCGCTCGAGCCCCGCCAAACCCGCCGCCCCACGCGCCGCCCCGCGCAACCGCATCGACCTCGACCCCGATGCCCAGCCCCGCGCCTCCGCCGAAGACCTGAAGCCCGACCCAGGCTCTGCCCACCTCCTTTCCGAAATCGACAAAACCCAGAAAGACGCCGACACCCCGCGCAACGTCAACGACACCCGCCGCGGGCTCGCCGACAGCGCCGTTCCCGAGTCCACCCCGCCTGCCCCCGCCGCCGCCCGGCGCGCCCCCCCTGCGCACGGCACCGGTGCCCCACGCACGATTTCCCTCCCCGCCAACGCCGGCGCCACCGCCATCGACGCCCTCGGCGCCAGGCCCGGCGCCGCCGACGCGAAGTCCGCTCCGCCCTCGTCGGCCCGCCCCGCCTCGAACCGCGCATCCGCTCGCGCCGAAGAGGTGGCGTCGTCCCCCTCCGGCGCCGCCACCTTCTCCAGCAAAACCCCGGAACTCGCCCGCGCCGAAACCGCCCTCGCCGAGCCATCCCGCGCCCTCTCCACCGCCCGCGCCGAGGCCGAGAAAACCCGCAGCGCCCTCGCCAACGAAAAGGCCCGCGTCGCCAGCCTCTCCGCCGCCTCCACCGCTCAGTCCGCCGCCCTCGCCGACGAACTCCGCCGCTCCGCCGCCACCGCCGCCCGCCTCGCCGCCGAACGCGACGCCCTCTCGAACCGCCTCACCCAAATCGAAAACACCACCCGCGGCAGCTCGCCCTCCGCCGGCGCCGGCTTCTCCTCCGCCCAACCCGCCTTCGAGGCTCTCTCGTCCGCCCCGGCCTCCACCGCGGACCGCGACACCCTCGCCACGCGCCTCAATCAAACCCAGACCGCCCTCTCCGCCGAAATCGCCGCACGCACCCAAGCCCTCCAGGCCGCCCAGACCACCGCCGCCGAACTCGCCCAGGCCCGCGCCCGCATCGACGACCTCACCGCCCGCGTCGGCACCAACGCCGCCCCCCGCACCGACGTCGACGCCACCCGCTTCCGCTCCGAACTCGCCGAACTTCGCACCCAACTCGACCGCACCACCACCGCCCTCACCACCCGCCTCGACCACACCGAAGCCAGCCTCACCGCCAAACTCTCCGCCGCCGCCAGCACGTCCTCCGCCGCCGCACGCTCCGCCGACCTCTCCGCCAAAGCCACCGTCGCGGCCGAAACCGCCGCCCTCACCGCCAACGCCCAACTCGCCGACCTCCGCGCGCAACTCGCCACCGCCTCCGCCCAGGCCGCCGCTTCCGCCGCCGCCGCCGCCGCCAACGCCTCCGCCCTCACCGACGCGCTCGCCAAAGTCGACGCGCTCACCACCGAAAAAATCCGCACCGCCGAGCAAATCGCGAAAGCCTCCCTCACCACCGCCCAATCCATCGCCAAATTCGCCACGGAAAAAGACACCCTCGCCGCCCGCCTCGCCCAACTCGAATCCGACCGCCAAGCCGCCTTGTCCGCCGCCGCCGCCCTCACCGAGGACGCCCGCCAACAGCTTTCCACGGTCTCCGCCGAAGCCGCCGCCGCCACGGCCAAGGCCCGCGAACTCGACGCCACCCAACGCGCCCTCGCCGCCGCCCAAGCCCTCGCCGCCCGCGTCACCGCCGAAAACGAATCGCTCGCCGCCCAGCTCCGCGCCGCACAAACCGCCACCACCACCGGCCTCACCGCCGCCCGCTCCGAGGCCTCGGCCACCACCGCTGCCTTGCAGCGCGCCGAAGCGTCCCTCGCCGCCGAAAAATCCCAGACCGCATCTCTCGGCGAAAAACTCACCGCCACCGCTTCGGCCCGCGCCGAGGCCGAGCAAAAACTCCGCGCCGCCACCGCCTCCGCCGCCACCCTGGCCGCCCAACTGAAATCCCTCCAGTCCGCCGCCGAATCCGCCCGGACCCGCACCCTCACCGACGACGCCACCCGGGCCGACGCCCTCGCGCAGGCCAAGGCCGCCCGCACCCAACTCGCCCAGGAAAAAGACGCGCTCGCCGCGCGCCTCGCCAAAGCCGAATCCGATCTCGCCGCCACCGCCTCCCGCCCGTCCGCTGCCACCGTCGAAACGTCCGCCACCACCACCGCGCTCGCCGCCGAACAATCCCGCACAGCCGCCCTCGCCGCCGATCTCGCCGCGCAGACCGCCGCGCTCGCGCAACTCTCCGCCGACCTCGACATCGCCCGCCGTGCCACCGGTGAAACCGGGGCCAAAGCCGCCGCCGAACTCTCCACCCTGCGCACGCAGCTTCAGTCCCTCGAATCCGACCGCACCACGGCCGCGCAAATCCTCGCAAAATCCGAAGCCGCCGCCGCCGCCTCCGCCGCCGATCTCGCCGCCGCCCAAGCCGCCCGCTCTGCCCAAGCCGCGGCCCTCGAAAAATCGAATACGGCCGTCGCCCAATTGACCGGCGAAAAAGCGACCCTCACCGCCCGCCTCACCCAAACCGAGTCCGACCTCGCCGCCGCCGCGAAAAAAATCGACGCGCTGCAGTCCGCCACCGCCGCCGCCTCCTCCGCGACGCAAAGCGCCCTCGCCGCCGAAAAGACCCGCACCGCCGCTCTCAACGCCGACATCACCAACGCCCAGTCCGCCCTCACCACCGCCCAAGCCAGTCTCGCCGCCGCCACATCCGCCCTGGCTGCCGAAAAAAACGCCGCCGCCGCCAAGACCGAAGCCCTCGCCCAACTCGCCGCCGAGAAAAACGCCCTCGCCGCCCGTCTCACCCAGGCCGAGTCCGTCGCGCTCACCACCGGCGAGGCCCAGTCCAAAGTCGCCGCCCTCACCACCGAACTCACCGCCGCCCGCCAGGCCGCCGCCGCGCAGGAGCAATCGACCCGCGTCGCCGCCGAAAAGACCGCCCTCCTCACCGCCCAACTCAAGACCGCCCTCGCCGCCCAACTCACCGCCGAATCCGCCGCGCAAACCGCCGCCACCACCCAAGCGGATGCCGCGAGAAACTCCGCCGCCCTCGCCGCCACTCACACCCGTGAAATCACCGCCCTGAACGAAAAACTCGCGGCTCTCTCCGCTGAACTGTCCGCCCAAACCGCGGAAACCGCGGCCCAGGCCAAGTCCCGCGCCCAACTCGCCGCGCCGGCCGAGCACGCAAACGCCGCCCTCCGCCGCCAATTCTCCGACCTCACGGCCGAACTCACCGCCGCCACCGCTGCCCGTGACTCCGCCGAGAACAAACTCCGCGCCACCTCCGCGTCCTCCGCTTCATTCGACG
>JBIKOK010000217.1:0-11313 GCA_044358025.1 Opitutaceae bacterium | reverse complement strand
GGGAAAATTCGGCCGGCCTCCCGGGCGGTGGTCGAGGCGGCGTTCACGCGTTTTTTCCCGCAGGATGTCCTCTCGACGCGTGCGGAAGAAATCATCGACGATTTTTTTGCGAAAAAACGCTAGGCCCATGTCGCCCCTGCAACTCCGCCCAGGCACCCTCGCAGAGATCGCGGTCCGCGCCGATTCACTTGCTCGTTTTGGGCGCGAGTTGGCCGACTGGCTGCACACGTTGCGCGCGTGGGGGTCACGCCCCGCGTTGGTCGCGGCGATCAAGGACGAGCCAGTCTTGTTGGCCGGACGTTTCAAGGAGGGTGCGCTGGCGGATGCGACGCTCGCGGCCTACGCGGATCTGCTCGCGACGCGCATAGGAGTGGCGCCGCCGGCGTGGGTGTTTGCGCCGACGCGCGTCGCGCCGGAGCCGTGGTTTGCGGTAAACGGGCCGCGCAGTCGCTTGTTGGCTCTGCGCGACTCACCGCCGGAATTTAAGCGGCGGAATCTATTTACGACCGCGCCCGATCTGCCGGTGCGGCTACGCGCGGGGCGTCCACCGGTGACCGTCGAGGTGAGGCGCGCGGCGAATGCGGAACGGCAGCGGCGGTTTCAGCGGAGGCGGAGGGAGTTGGTGCGGCTTTTGACGGGTGGGAAACCGTGACTGCGTGAATCGGCGCAGGAAAGGACGCAGCTATTTCTGCTTCGCGTTCTTTTTCTTGGCGGCGGACTCGGGCTTGGCGTTGGGGTCGTAGTGGGGATTGGGCGTGGGCAGGAGGGCGCCGACGTCCTGGCGCCAGGCGACGAGTTTCGCGCGGAGCGCGGCGACTTTGTCGGGGTGCTGCGCGGCGAGGTTGGTTTTTTCGGAGATGTCCTGCGGGATGTTGTAGAGCTCGAGGGCGCCGTCTTCGAACCACTCGATGAGTTTCCAGTCGCCGTCGCGGATCGCGCCGTGGGGGGCGCCGCCCTGGTTGCCGTAGTGCGGATAGTGCCAGTAGAGCGGTTCGCTGCGGGGCGTGCGTTGGCCGCGGAGGGCAGGGACGAAACTGCGGCCGTCGCGGTGTTGGGCGGGGCGCGCGGGGAGCCCGGCGAGTTCGAGGAGAGTGGGGTAGTGGTCGGTGCTGATCACGGGGGTGTCGCAGGTGGTGCCGGGTTGGGTGATACCGGGGGCGGAGACGAGCCAGGCGACGCGGGTGCCGCCCTCGTAGGGCCAGCCCTTGCCGCCGCGGAGAGGACGGTTGGAGGTGGGATGGCCTTCGCTGGTGGAGAGCCCGCCGTTGTCGGACATGAAGACGACGATGGTGCGGTCGGTGAGGCCGTTTTTCGCGAGGGCGGCGAAGACGCGACCGAGGGCGGTGTCGAGTTGCTCCAGCATCGCGGCGTAGGGCGCGTGATTTTGGACGAGGCGCACGTCGCGCTCGCGTTCGCGACCCCACGCATCGGGCGGGGCGGAGAGCTTTTTCTTTTCGTATTTCGCGACGAGGTCGGCGCGGGCCGCGATCGGCGTGTGCGGGGCGAGGAAGGGCAAATAGGCGAAGAAAGGCTTGTCCGGGTGGGCGTCGATGAAGGCCACGGCGGCGGCGGCGATGCGGTCAGTGGTCTTGGGGTCGTCGCGCGGATCGGGCGGGGGCGTCGCGGCGGGCGGATACCAGAACTGCGTGTTGCCCTTGGCGCCCTGGGCCGAGGTAAGACCCGGACCGAAGCCCTGGGCGTTGGGGGAGAATTCGCCGCCGCCGAGGTGCCACTTGCCGGCGAAGAAGGTCGCGTAACCGCCGTCGCGCAGCGCTTCCGCGAGCGTGGTCTCGGCGAGCGGGAGGTGGTCGGCGTTGGGGGCGGAGAGGAGTTTGCCGGGGCGCATGCCGGGGATGAAATCCGTGATGCCGAAGCGCGGCGGATATTTTCCGGTCATGATACTGCCGCGCGTGGGCGAGCACACGCAGCAGGCGGTGTAGCCCTGGGTGAAACGCATGCCGCGTTTCGCGAGGGCGTCGATGTTCGGCGTCTCATAGAACGTGCGCGGGTTGTTCGCGCCGATGTCCATGTAGCCGAGGTCGTCGGCGAGGATGAAGACGATGTTGGGGCGCGCGGGGGTGGCGGCGTGGGCGGGCGCCGAGGCGGAGAGGGAGAGAAGGAGGGAAAGAGCGAGGGGGAAAAGGAGACGGAATGGGTGCATGGGATTTTTAGGCACGGGTTCGATGGAGAAGGGGGCAGAGAAAGACGTTCCACCTGAAGCGGAAGTAGCCCGTCACGGGGGCGGGGCAAGGTTTAGGCCGAGCGCGCGATGGAGTGTCGGGGTGACGATGCGACGCCAGCCTTCGACGTTCGGGTGGACGCCGTCGGGGATGAGTTTTTTGACGGCGGGTTCGCCTTCAGTGGCGAGGAGGTGATTCCACGCCACGGAGTGATCGACGAGGAGAAGCCCGCGACGTTTCGCGGCATCGCGGTAGATTTGCTGATACGCGTCCTGATTGCGCCGGTGGGCGGACTCGCCCTCGGCTTTGCCGAAGGCGGGATTCATGATTTGGAGGATCACTTCGCCGCCGGGGAGGGCGGTGGCGATGCGGTCGAGGATCGTGTCGACGTTGCGGCGGATGGTGTCGAGCGAGAGGTCGAAACGCGTGACGGCGTCGTTGATCGCGAACTCGATAAAGACGACGTCGGGTTTGAGCGCGACGACGGCGGAGTCGACCTGGGCTGCGCCCCAACCGGAGTGTTGGCCGCCGCGCGCGCGGTTCGTGAGTTTGACGAGGCCGGGAAAACGGGCGTCGAGGGTTTGCTGGAGCTGCGGGACCCACGCGCCGCTTTTGCTGAGACTCGTGCCGAAGATGACGATGTGTTGGGGGCGGTCGGCGCGGAGCGCGGTGATGAAGCTGGGCGTAGCGGGGGCGGGCGAGGGTGGTAGGGGCGTCTCGGCGGCGGACGCGAGGGAGGCGACGGTGAGCGCGAGGAAGAGTGGAACGACGAGAATGCGGCGCATGGCGGTGGGCGATCAGTAGGCGACGGTGTAGGTCACGCGCAGCTCGCGGCCGCGGGCGAGGCGGAACGTGTCCTGGAGGTAGAATTTATCGAAGAGGTTTTGGCCGTTAAGCGCGACGTGGTGGGTAAGTTTGCCGGGGGCGCGCCACGTGTAGCCGACGAAGGCATTGTGCAGCACGACGGCGGGGTGGATCTGGCGAAAGCGCGTCGCGGTGCCGCGGTTGAAAAGATAGTCGGCGGTGTAGCTTGTGCTCGCGCCGAAGCGCAGGCCTTTCCACGGGCCGGTGCGAATCACATAGCGCGTGGCAAGGTAGCCGCCGTAGCGCGGGGCCTTGGCCATGCGGTCGCGGGCGTCGACGGGATCGGCGACGACGGCGTCGACGAATCCACCGCCGGCCTGCACGTAGAGGCTCGGGTTCACGTTCCAGCGGGCGTCGACTTCGTAGCCCTTCGCGTCTTCTTTGCCGCCGAGGATGAACTGGGGCGTGCCGGGGAGCGCGGCGGTGCTGAAGGCGGGATTCGAGATGGCGACGTCGTTCTTCGTGAGGGTGAAAATAGAGGCGGTCCACGAGAGCTCATCGTGGAAGAGCGAGCCTTTGAGGCCGGTCTCGAAGCCGGTGGAGGTTTCGTTGGGGACGACGGCTTGCGTGCCGTTGTCGATGCTGACGGTGGGCTCGAAGCCGGTGCTGTGGTTGGCGAACCAGACGAGGTTGTCGCCGCGGAGTTTGTAGTTGGCGCCGAGGGTGTAGCTGAGGGCGTCTTGGCTGGAGCCGCTGCCGTCGGTGACGGTGACGACAGGAATCTGGTTGTTGGCGCCGACGACGGCGGTGGCGGCGAGGGCGGAGAGTTTACGATTCTTCACGCGATCATAACGGAGGCCGGCCAGGGTAACGAAGCGACCGTCGAGAAGAAACATGCGGTGACTGGCGAGTGCGCCGGTGGTGGTGATTTCGCGATCGGTGTCTTGGAAGATCTGCGAGATGTCGGCGTCGGGGATCTTGGGCCAGACGGGTGCGAAGGGATTGATGACGTAAGTGGGGCGGCGGTTGAGGGTGGGCGACGTGCGGACGGGCGGCGCGACGAAGGTCTGGTTGCGCAGCGCATAGAGGTTGGCGTCGGCGGCGAGGAGCAAGGCGTGTTTCACGCGGCCGGTCTGCACGGTCCAGAGGAGATCGGCCTGCGCGAGATGCGCGGACTCGTCTTGATTTTGGCGAAACGCCTCGGCGGTCATCGTGCCGCCGGCGAGGAGAGCGTTGCCGCTGCCGTAGCGATATTGGTTCTCGGTAAAATCCTTGTCGTAGGTTTGGAGGTTGAGGCGCGCGATGAGCGTGGTCGCGAAGCGGTGCTCGACGAGGAGGTTGCCGCTCTCGAAATCGCGATCGAGGACGTTGTGCGGCCCCATGATGTTGTAGGTGGCGAGGTCCCAGTAGATGCCGACGGAGCGGGTGGGGGCGGGGACTTGGAGAATAGGAATCGTGTCGCCCTGGTTGGACTCGATGACCTGGCGCTCCCACGAGACGGTGACCGAGGTGCGCGGCGAAAGCACGTAAGTGAGTCCGGCGGCGTAGAGATCCTTCTGATTGTAGAAATACTGCAGGTCGCTGTCGGTGGAATCGTGGGCGTAGACGGCGTAGTAGTAGAGCTTGTCTTTCACGAGCGGGCCGGTGGCGTCGGCGGCGAAGCGTTGAAAACCGTAGGAGTCGCCGAGTGTGGCGGTGAGCGAGTAGCGCGGCGTGCGTTTGGCGCGTTTTGAGACGTAGTTGATGAGGCCGCCGGGACTCGACTGTCCGTAAAGCGTGGAGACGGGGCCGCGGATGACTTCGACGCGGTCGACGGTGGCACGGTTGGGCGGATTGGCGCGGGAGAAGCCATCGCGCAGCACGGGCGGCGAGAATCCGCGGAGCGTGCGACCGTTGTTCGCGCCGGTGTCCTCGGCGCCGGAGAACGCGCCGGCGACGTAGCGGAGCTGGTCCGCCATTTCGAAGAGCTGGAAATCGTTCATGAACTCATTCGTGAGCACCTGCACGGAGAAGGGCGTCTCGGTGAGCTTTGCGCCGGAGCGGGTGCCGGCGGTGGATTCGGTGGCGAGGTAGGCGGAGGCGGCGCGTGTGGCGGAGACCTGGAACTCGCGGAGCGTGACGACGTCTTCGGGCTCGACGGGCGGCTGCGCGGGCGTGGCTTGCGAAAACGAAAGCGGAGCGAGTGCGCCGAGGGCGAATGCGGTTGCGAGCGCGCGAGAGATCGGGCGGCGGGGTGGGGTCGGGTGGTTCATTGGTTCGGGGCAGACGGGGACGGGACGGGGAGAAACTGGACGGCGTCGACGATCACGTAGCCATCGGCCGTGCTGGCATTTCCGATACGGACGAAACCGGCGCGGCCGGCGGGGAAACGAAAGGTGCCGAGCGTGCGCCAGAGGCGCGCGTGCGGGGGCTCTTCGCGCTGGTTGACGCGGACGAGGGTCTCGCCGTCGGCGTGGCGGATCGTGACGGGCGCGGTGGTGGTGCGGCGGACGTTGGCGCAGTGCGCGAGGCGCACCTCATACCAGCCGGCGCGCGGGAGGTCGGGCGTGAAGGTGGCGGACTTGGCGCCTTTTTCGGCGCGCAGATCGTGGAGGTAGCCGAGGCCGACGTAGGGCGGGGTGTGCGTGGAATATTGCCACGCGCCGACGAGCGTCGCGGCCGTTTCATCGACGACGATACCGGGCAGTGTGGCGGGATCGGCGACGATGAACGGGACGAGTTCGGGACGGTCGACCTCGCCGGGCGCGTGGGTGGTGGGCAACGCCGAGGGATGCGGCTTAAGTGGGGGCGGCGGCGCGGCGAGGACCGCGCAGGTGAGAGCGCAGAGCACCGCGAGAACGGGACGCGGGGGGTGGCGCGCGGAGTTCATCGTCACTCCCCGAGCCAGAGCCAGCGCACGGTGTCGATCTGCACGTAGCCGTTTACCCCCGCGTTGGTGAGGACGACGGTCGCGGGCTCGCCGGCTTTGAAGCGGTAATCGCCGACGGGCACGAAGGCGAAGGGCGAGTCCTTTTTACGTTGGTTGATCTTTATGGTCGTGGTGCCGTCGGCGTGCGCGATCTGCACGGGAACGCTGGTGGCGCGGTTGCTGACGGTGGCGTAGGCGACGGCGACGCGATAGCGGCCGGATTTCGGGAGCGTGGTCGTGAACTCGGCGCGGGACTGGCCGTCGCGTTTGTTTTCATCGAGGAGGCCGACGCGATTGCGGTATTCGATTTCCTGACCGCGCGAGCGACTCCAGCGGCCGACGGTGGTGGCGTGCGTATAGTGCACCTCGCGGCTGGGGGAGTCGCCGCCTGCGACGGTGAGGTCGAGGACGGCGGGCAGGGCGAAGTTTTTTTCTCCCTCCCACGCGAGGAGCATGACCGAGTATTTGCCGGGGTGAGGAAACGTGAAGCGCGCCTTGTTGGCCGTCCCTTGGACGGCGCCGCTGCCGTCGAACGTCCACGCGAAGCGCGTGAGCGGCGCGCGCACGTCGCGTTCGACGACTTCGAAATCGATGGGTGCGCCCGGTTTGTAGGGGCCGTTTTGCACGGCACGAATCTCGACCCACGGGCGGTAGGGGGCTTTGAGTGGCATGCCGGAGGCGGTGAGGCCGGCCTGGAGTTTTGCGATGGAGATGTCCTGCACGGAGGTCTGGCCGGCGAGGGCGAGGTGGGCGGCGAGACCGCCGGCGTGGCCGAGCATCATAAAAACGGGCTCCATGCGCACGCTGGAGTAGGCGACGTGGGACGCCGAGATCGCGGCGACGACGAGGAGATTTTTCACGCCGTAGGGGGTGAGGCTGCGATACGGAATTTCGTAGGCGTCGGCGGCGCCGTTGAAGTCGCCCTCCAATTTCAGGCCGGCTTCGGTTTGGATCATCTGGATGCCGTGGCAGTCGGTGCCGTAGCTGCCCATGCAGATGGTGTCGGGCTTGAAGCGGTCGCGGTGCACGTCGTTTTGCGTGAGAAAATAGCGGCCCTGCATGCGACGCGCGACGCGCACATAGATCTGCGGCGTGATGTGGTTGCTTTCGAGATACTCGTCTTTGGGGAGGCCGTAGTTGCGCGCATCGGCCTTGAAGGCCTCGGGAAGCTCGGGGTCGTTTTGGAGCATCCACCAGAGACTGAGCCAGTAGTCCTGAACCTTGGCGGTGATGCGCGCGCGCTGCTCGTAGTCGCCCTCGCTGTAGCCGAGGTTCATGCCGATGAAGTCGGCTTTGTTGGGGTCCAGCTTGCCGTTGATCTCGGCCCAGCGGTCGCGATCGGGATAGAGTTCGACGAGGCGCTTGAGGCCGTGGGTGTTGATGGTCGCGATGAGGTGGGCGTGGGCGTCGCGGAAATATTGCTTCGGTTTCGGAATCGCCACGCGGTTGGCCGGGTCGACGCTGATCGTGCTGCGGACATTGTAGGATTGGACGCGGTGGTCGCCCGTGCCGAGATACTCGGCGGGACCTTCGGTGAGGCCGGCGAGGGATTCGTTATATTCGGCGCGCGCCTCGCGGCCCACGCGGTAGAGCACGCCGGCCTGGGCCATGAGGTCGCCCTCGTAGGAGCCGTCGACGAAGATCGTGCCGCGGAAATGTGTCTCGACGCCGGTTTCGTAATGGCGGGTGACGAGACTGCGAATCTGGCCCGCGACGGCGTCGACGGATTGAAGCTGCTCTTTGGTGCGCACGATGACGCCCGCGTCGGCGAGCATGGTGCGGAAAATCTGCAACGCGATCTTCGGCTCGAAATAGTAGCCGCCACGCGTCTTCGGGTCCTGGGTGTAGTCGAGGGCTTTGACCTGCGGCGAGGTGGCGCCGTAGGTCTTGGTGTAGAAATCCATCACGCGTTGGAAGAACTCGGCGGAGAGGCCGCCGATGGTTTCGCGTTTGCCGATGTCGGTCTTATGAAGGCCGCCGCTCATCAGGCCGCCGATGAGGTAGCTGGGTTCAAGGAGGACGACGTTGGCGCCTTGGCGGCCGGCGGCCACGGCGGACATGATGCCGGCGGGGGTGCCGCCGAAGACGATGATGTCGGATTTTACCTCGGCGGTGCGTTCCGGAGCGGGAGGCGCGGCGGCGTGGGCCGGGGTGGGCGCCAGGCCTGCGAGGAAGAGGCGGCACAGGATGAGCAGGGCGAAAAGGGACGGGGAGCGGAGTGGCTTCATGGGGTGAGCGAAAGGAGCGTGGGGTCGGAGGGGCGAGCGTGGCGGTCAGAGGGGTTTCGCCGCGATACCATACATCCAGAGAGGCGTTGGTGAATTCTCGACGGGAGCGTCGCGGGGTGGCCCGAGCGAGAGGGAGCCGCCCTGTGGGAGGTTGTGTCGCCAGACGGCGAAGGGAGCCATGTTGCCGTTGCCCGGGCCGGTTCCGACGGCTTTGCCGCTGGTGAGGAGCGGGGCGTTTTCCAGGCCGATGAGCGCGCCGGTGTCGGTAAATGATTCCGCGAGCCACGCGGGTGGGGCGGCGCGGCGATCGATGAGGACGTAGAGGGCGGCGGGGCGCGAAACGGTGACGACGATTTCGAGCGCGGTGTTGGAGCGATCATTGGGGAAGGTCTGCACGAGGTCGGCGCCAAGTAATTCCGCGGGGATGCCGGTGGCATCGAGTCCGTTCCACTCGTGGCGCTTGGCGACGAAGGCGGGGGCGTCTTCGCGGAGACCGCCCGCCAAGATGCGGTAATAGTAGAGCTCGGTTGGATCGCGGAGATTGTCGTGCACGGAGGCGATTACCGCGCCGGTTTCGCCGCCGCGCGTGGACCAGGCCTCATCGCGCGGGCCGGAGACGACGTTCATGATGCGGCTCAGCTGGCGGCGCGCATCGACGCGGACGGCTTCGCCCTCCACCAGCCGGGCCAACGGCGCGTCCGAGGAGCGCTGGGATTGGCGGTCGAACACCTCCACCTCGCCTTGAAATACCACCACGTCGGTGTGGCCGGCGTTGGGCACGGCAACGCCGAATTTTGTGCCGAGGTCCACGACCTTGGTCTGAGCGGTATCGATGACAAAACCTTTACCGCGGTCGCCGACATCGGCGGTGACTTGTCCGAGGGAGACACGCATGTGCATGGCGTTGATGAATTGCAGCTCCGCGGGTGCCACTACTTCGAGCCAGACGCCCGAAGGCAGACGGAATTCCACCCGGCCGTGAGGCAGCGAGACGTGGTTGAGGCGCTGCTTGGTCCCTGCGCGCCAATCGCGTGAGGTGAGATCGGCGGTGCGGACGATCTCCACCTCCACGCCGCGCCGGGACCACCAGAGGGCGCTGAGGCTGATGAACATGATCGCCGCGGTGGCCGCCACGATGAGGCGAAAGGAGGAAAAAAGTGAAATCCGCTCCGCCGGTGTGGGTGAATCCGCCGGAGCTGTTTTCTGGGCAGCGGCGCCTCCGGTGAAGTGGAGCAAGGCATCGAGTCGCATCTGCTGCACATATTCGGTGCGAAGTCCGGCGTGCGCGCGGAGCAGGAGCGCGAGCCGCTCGTGTTGCCCAAACGTGGCCGTCCCGTCCAACACGGCCTGCACCAGACGGGGAAACGGGTGGTCGGGCTCGCTCATGCGGGTTCGTCTTGGGCGAGGGTGTGATCCACGCAGGTCGCGAGGAGGCTGCGGATGCGATAGAGCAGGGCCGAAACGGCGTTGGCGGCGCGGCCTTGGCGTGCGGCGATGTTATTGACCGACTCACCGCGCAGGTAGCGCTGATCGACGAGCTCGCGCTGGGCGGGAGGCAGTTTTTGGAGGCAGTGCTCCAGCGCGTGCAACGCGCCGCCGCGGGCGGATTGGCGCTCATATTCCTCCGCGATCTTGCCCAGCAATTCGTCGTCGAAGACGAGGCGGTCGCGGGATTGGCGCTTGCGATGCGCCAGCACTTCGAATCGCGCCACCGTCAGAGCCCACGGCAAAAAGGGCCGCTGGGCGTCGTAGTCCGCCGCTTTTCGCCAGAGCACACGATTGGCTTCCTGCAACACGTCCGCCGCATCGCTGGAGCCCGCCAGCAAAGTGTGGATGGACCCGTAGAGTGCGCTTTGCGCCGCGGTGAGGCGCTCGACGAACTGGCTCATCTGTTCGGAGGTCATGTCGGCCATTTCGTAGTATCAGCCGGAAGCGCCGAAATCTGACACGCTGCGTTTCGCTTTTGTCAAAGAAACGATGTTTTCGGGTGAGCCAAGGTGGAGCGCGATGAGCATGGCAGACGTCGCTGGTGGCGTTGGCGCTGGGCGGCGAGCGCGGTCGGGGTGGAGAGCGGGAGGGCCTGCGAGGACGTGTGATAATAAAGGGCGTGCGACCTAGGAGGACACGCCCGCTGCCGCGGAGGTATTGTTCGGGCGAACGGGTTGGCTCGGCCCGGCGAATCGCGACGGGAGACTCGCGGGCGACTTCGGTTGGTTCTTCCGTTTAGCTTAGCCGGCGGCGGGTGCAGGTTCAGCGGGTGCGCCAAAGTCGGAGGCGTGACCAACCCGAGGGGGGGGCTCGGCCCGCCGTTTCCGGAAAGGGATGGGACTGACCTTACTTCAGTTCCTTGATGCGAATGTTCCGATACCACACGGGCGCCTGGGCTTTGCCGTGGAGGCCTTGGAGGCCGAGCGGGCCGTTGCGGCTAAAATCCTTCAGGGCCTTGGCGAACTTGTTCGGGGTGCCGTCGGGATTTTTCTTCGGCTCCTGCCAGTTGTTGAGGTCGACGTTCCAGACCTCTTCGCCGTTGAAGACGAGGGAGACGCGGCTGTCCTGGCAGGTGATGGTGAAACGGTTCCACTCGCCGACGGGCTTGGCCATGGGCTTGGCGGGAGGCTGGGCGTTGTAGATGGCGCCCACCATGCCGTAGTGCGCGCTGTCCTGGTTTTCGTGCACTTGGATTTCGAGGGCGGCGAGGACGCTCTTGGTGTCGCCCGAGCGCAGGAACACGCCGCTGTTGGATTCCTTGGCGACCTTGAATTCGAGATCGAGGACGAAGTTGGCGTAGGATTTTTTCGTCCAAAGCGTCTCTTTGTTTTTCGCGACGAGCATGCCGTTTTCAGCGATCCAATCGCCGGGCTTGGTCGCAGCGTCCGAAAAATCGGCGGCGAACAGCGAAGGCCAGCCGGAGGTGTCGGGGTGGGCTTTCGGTGCGGCGGAGAGGGCGGAGGCAGATGTCCCGCAGAGGGCGAGGAGGCAAAAGGCGAGCGAGCGCAGGTGGCTGACGGATTGAGGCGAGTTCATGGGGAGTTGGAGTTGGAAGGCGGAGAAAGAAAAGAAAGGGCGGAAACGGGCGCGGCCACCTGAAACGCTTCAGCTGTGGCAAAGAAAGGCGGCGGCGGCGAGGCGACGCAATCCCGTTGGGGTGAAATCCGGAGAGGTGGGCGCAGCTCACTGGCCTGTCAGCGCCGTC
>JBIKOK010000248.1:0-10007 GCA_044358025.1 Opitutaceae bacterium | reverse complement strand
GCCGGTGGCTTTTCGGCCCGCTCGTGTCCGAGGTGGAGCGGCTTGACCCCAAGCCGCTGGGTTGACCCTCCCCAAAGCGCGTTGAGGTCAACGCGCTCCACCTCGGTTGAAGTCAACGCGCTCCACCTCGGTTGAGGTCAACGCGCTCCACCTCGGAATAAGCAGGCGCCAACCGTCCCCTTACCGCACCTCGTAGATTTCGAGGAGCGTGCTCCCAGCGTTGCCGCTGGCGGCGGAGACTTGCGCGGTGTAGGCCCCGGGCGCGAGGGAAAGCATGAGGGCGGCGTCTTTGCTGCCGTCGCCGAGGGCGAACGCGCCAACACTCGTCGCGCTGCTCATCAGCGCGGCTTTCGTGCCCGCGGTGCTGCTCCAGTTGTCGTTGGCGGCCACCATGCGGCCGGCGCTGTCGTAAATCCCGACCAGCGGATCGGCGAGGGCACCGGTCACGCCGAACTGCGCGAGCGCGGGACCGACGCCGCGGACGAGGAGATTTTCATTCGCCCCACCGGCGATGACGAAGCCGCTGATGAGCACGCCGTCGGCCGCGGTGAGCCCGCTGCGGCTGGACACGTTCGCGAGGCGCGAGGCGGAACCGCCGGCGACGTCGTAAACTTCAGCGAGGGCAACGCCGCCCGCGGCACCGTTGGCGTCGGTGACCTGGATCGTGTAGGCGCCGGGCGGAAGGGTGAGGAGAATCGCGGCGTCGGCACTGCCGGACGCGAGCGGGAAGGCCCCGCTGACGGCGGCGGCTTGCGTGAGTGCGGGGGCGGCGGCCCAGCCGTTGTTTTCCACAAAGCTGTTGCCCGACGCATCGAAGATCCGGAGGAGCGGCGCGGCGAGCGAGCCGGTGACGCCGAAGCCGGCGAGACCGGGGCCGACGGCGCGGATCAGCACGGTGCGTTCGCCGGTGCCGGAAATCGCGAAGCCGGTGAGGAGGGGATTGTCCGCGGTCACGCGGGCGCGGGTGGAGAGATTCGAGAGGCGCGCGAGGTTGGCGGAGCCGGGAGTCGTGGCGGCTTGCGCGGCGGCGAGGGCGAGGTTCAGCGACGCGGCGTCGGCGAGGACACGGACGCCGGCGGGAGCACCGCTCACCGGGGGTGCCACCGGTGCCGTGACGGGAGGAGTCGGAACCCCGATGGCGATCGGGAGTTCGAGACCGGGTGGACGCCCGTCCGCCGCCAACACGTTCGCGACGTTGAGTTCGCCGATGAATTCGGTGAGG
This sequence comes from Opitutaceae bacterium, assembly GCA_044358025.1. GTDB lineage: Bacteria > Verrucomicrobiota > Verrucomicrobiia > Opitutales > Opitutaceae > GAS368. The sequence continues at coordinate 8,785 of JBIKOK010000248.1, read as the reverse complement.
CCGGAGGACGTGCCGCCGCCGCTCGCCACGACCGCGCGGGCGCGAACGTAGAAGCTGCCGCTCGCGGGTTGCGCGGGGACGGTGAGCGTCCAGGCGCTCGAGCCGGCGGCGCGCGTGGCGCTGCCGAGCGTAGTCCAGGTGACGGCGTCGTCCGAGCGGGCGAAGGTCACGCTGGCGAGTTCGGTGGCGGTGCCGCCGCGGGTCCAGCTGAGGACGGTGCGGGCGGCGTTGAGCGCAAAGGTCTGCGTCGCGGGCGTCGTCGCGGCGAGGCGGGCGAGGCCGGCGCGAAGGAGGCCGCCCATGCGCGTGAACGAGCCCGCGACGAGCACGCGACCGTCGGTCTGGAGCGTGAGCGCGGTGACGGCGCCGTCGGGTTGCGGGTCAAACGTGGGGTCGACGCTGCCGTTGGCGTTGAGGCGGCGGGCGAAGCCGGTGAAGGCGCCGCCGACGAGGACGCGGCCGTCGGCCTGCACGGCGAGAGCGTTAATCGCGGCGGAACCGCCGTTGAAGGCCGTGAAGGTCGCATCGGCGGTGCCGTCGGCATTGAGCCGGGAAACGAGACTGCGGACGCCGCTGCCATCCTGGAGGACGAGGATCTTGCCGTCGCCCTGGAGGACGAGCGCGCGGACGACGCCGACGGTGGGCGCGAACGTCGCATCGGTGGAGCCGTCGGGGAGGAGGCGGGCGAGGTTGGCGCGGGCGGCGCCGTTCACCGTGGTGAAACTGCCGCCGACGAGCACGAGTGCGCGGGCGTCGGCTTGGACGGCGAGGGCGTGGACGGCGCCGTTGAAATTCGGGGCGTAGCCGGTGTCGAGGCCGTTGGCGTTGTCGAACCGGGCGAGGCGGTTGCGGGTCGCGCCGGCGATCGCGGTGAAGTTACCGCCGACGAGCGTGCTGCCGTTGGCGAGCGAGACGAGGGCGGAGACGGCGCCGTTCGGGTTGGGCTGGAAGGACGTGCTGACCGTGCCGTCGTCATTGACGAGGGCGAGATTGCGGCTGGCGACGCCGCCGAGGTTGGCGAAGGTGCCGCCGAGGAGCATCACGCCGTTGGGTCGCACCGTGGTGAGGGCGCCGCCGACGATCAGGCTGCCGTCGGGCCGGGCCGCGACGACGTTGATCGAGCCGTTGGCGTCGGGATTGAAGGTGGTGTCGAGGCTGCCGGAAAAATCGACCCGGGCGAGGCGGTTGCGCGCCGTGGCTTCGGTCGCGCCGTTGGCCTGGAGGGCGGTGAAGGTGCCGCCGAGTACGACGGAGCCGTCGGCCTGCACGGCGACGCTGTTGACCGGGCCGTTGGCGTTCGGATCGAAGTTTGCGTCCACAGTGCCGTCGGCGTTGAGGCGGGCGACGTAGTTGCGCGCGTTCGTGTTGCCGATGGCATTCGGCGAAAAGGCGTTGAACGCGCCGCCGACGATGATCTTGCCGTCGGCATAGGGGGCGAGCGTGCTGACCGCTCCGCTGGCGCTCGGGTCGAAGGTGTCGAGGGTGCCGTCGGTTTTGACGCGGGCGAGGTAGTTGCGCGCGGTGGCGGTCGTGGCGCCGTTGGGCGTAAACGAGGTGAACGCGCCCCCGACGACGATCTGGCCGTCGGCCTGGAGGAGGAGCGCGCTGACGGTGGCGTTCGGCGTGGGATTGTAGGCCGTATCCAGCGCACCGGTGCTCTCGACGCGGGCGAGGTGGGTGCGGGCGGTGGTCGCCGCGGCGCCGTTGGGCTGGAGCGTGGCAAACGCACCGCCGAGGACAATCTTGCCGTCGGCTTGGACGACGAGGGCGTTCACGCGCGCGCCGGCGTTGGGATCGAAGGTGGTGTCGAGGGTGCCGTTGGCGTTGAGCCGCGCGACATTGCTGCGCGACACGCCGGCGATCGCGGAGAACGAGCCGCCGACCAGAATCTTGCCGTCGCTCTGCACGGCGAGGGCGGCGACGTCGCCGTTCGGGGCCGGCGAGAACGTGGCGTCGATCGTGCCATCGGCGGCGATGCGGACGAGGTTGCCGGCGGTCGTGCCGGCGGGATTGCTGAAGCTGCCGCCGAGCAAGATGCGGCCGTCGGCCTGGGCGGTGACGACGCTGATCGTGCCGGTGAGGCGCACGCCGGGGGCGAAGGCGGTGCGGAGCGAACCGTCGCGGTTGAGCCAGGCGAGCCCGTTGCCCTGCGTGGTCACGGGCGCCGTGTCGGGGCGGTGCAGCACGGCGGCGACCGGACCGTCGGCGTCGAGCGTGGAAGAGAGGGTGGCGTCGGCCGTACCTTCGGCGAAGAAGCGCGCGACGTTGGTGGTGCGCGTGCCGCCGATGTCGGAGAAGGTGCCCACGGCGACGATCTTGCCGTCGGCCTGCAGCGCCATCGCGGCGATCTGTCCGCCCGAGGCACCGCCGGCGCCGGGGGCAAACGTGGTGTCGACGGTGCCGCCGGCGTTGAGGCGGACGTAGTGGTTGGCCGCGACGCGCGGGCCGCCGTTGGGCGCGAGGGAAACGAAGCTGCCCCCGAGGATCACCTTGTCTTCGGTGCCGACGCGCTGGAGCGCGAGCGAATCGACGCGGTTGCCGTTGACCTCGTTGAGATCGAGATTGAAGGCCGGGTCGAGCTTGCCGTCGGTGCCGAGGCGCGCGGCGTATTTGCGGAGGGTCCAGGTCGCATCGCCGACGTTCTGGATGCCGATAAAGGAGCCGCCCACCACGAGGCGTCCGTCGGGCTGCAGGGCGAGCGCCAACACGGCGCCGTTGATCACATTCGGGGCGTAGGTGCCGTCGATCGTGCCGTCGGCATTCAGCCGCAGGAGCCGGTTGCGGGTGATTGCCGTGCTGACCGTGCTGGTGACCCCGTTGGTGGTGGTCGTCGTCGAGGTGTCGCCGGGCGGCTGGAACAGGGTGAACTGGCCGCCGACGATGATCTTGCCGTCGCTCTGGAGCGCAAGCGAGGTCGCGCGGGCGTTGACGAGGGGATTGAACGCGGAGTCGACCGTGCCGTCGGCATTGAGGCGGGCGATGAAGTTGCGACCGCTCGTCGCGGAGCCGTTGTTGGGCGTGAAGGCGGTAAACGCGCCCGCGACGAGGATCTTGCCGTCGCCCTGCAGGGCGATGGCCGAGACCGTGGAACTCGCGCCGGGATTAAACGAATCGACCGAGCCGTCGGTGTTCAGCCGCACGAGGTAGCCGCGGAAGTAGGTCGTGGATTTGACGGTCGTCGTGACGCCGTTGACGGTCGACACGGTGGTCGTGGTCGTGACGGTCGAGCCGCCGTCGGTCGCGGTGGCTGTCGTGGTGCCGACCGTGGCGTTGGGCGTAACGGTCGTGGCGGTGGGCGAGATGGCGGTGAAGTTGCCGCCGGCGAGAATCTTGCCGTCGGACTGCAGCGTGAGGACGCCGATCTGGCCGTTGGCATTGGGATCGTAGCCGGTGTCGAGCGAACCGTCGGCGTTGAGCCGCGCGATGGCGTTGCGCGTCGTCGTGCCGACCATGGTGAAGGTGCCGGCGATCACGAGCTTGCCGTCGGACTGGCGGGCCACCGCAAGGACGCGGTTGTTGGGATTCGGGTTAAACGCGGGGTCGACGGAGCCGTCGGCATTGAGCCGGGCGAGGTAGTTGCGGGTGAGACCGCCGACGCTGGTGAACGAGCCGCCGATGATGAGTTTGCCGTCGGGCTGCACGAGGGTGACGAGCGGCCGGCCGCCGGCGTCGAGCGAGAACGCGGTGTCGAGGGTGCCGTCGGGGTGGACGCGGGCGAGGCGGTTGCGGATGGCCGCGGCGGGGAGGCCTTTCGACTGGAGCGCGGTGAAATAGCCGCCGAGGACGATCTTGCCGTCGGGTTGGAAGGCGAAGGCGGCGACGGCGTAGTTGGCGCCCGCGTTGAAGGCGGCATCGATCGAGCCGTCGGGGTTGAGGCGGGCGACGTAGGTGCGCGAGGTCGTCACCGTGCCGCGGCCCCAGACCGAGGTGAAATAGCCGCCGACCATCACGCCGCCGTCGGGGGCGACCGCGACGGAGAGGACGCTGCCGCCGACGTTGGGGAAGAACTCGGAATCGAGGGTGCCGTTGGCGTTGAGGCGGGCGATGCGACCGCGGGAGGTGGCGGTTTCGGTGCCGATCGGCTGGAGCGTCGTGAACGAGCCGCCGAGGACGATCTTGCCGTCGCGCTGGACGGCGAGAGTGGCGACGGCGTTGTTGGCGTTCGGGTCGAAGGCGGAATCCACCGTGCCGTCCGCGTTGAGACGGGCGATGCGGTTGCGGGTGCTGACGCCGCTCGCGCCGGCCGTCTGCGCCGTGCTGCTGCCGCCCGGCTGGAGGGAGGTGAATCCGCCGGCGAGGACGATCTTGCCGTCACCGGTCGGGGTGCGGCCGGCACCGGTGAAATTGCTGGCGTCGAGCTGGGAGACGAGGGCGAGGACGAGGCTGTTGGGGTTCGGGTTGTAGCCGGTGTCGAGGGAGCCGTCGGCATTGAACCGGGCGACGTGATTGCGGGTGACGGCGACCGTGGCGGTGCCGGGTTGCACGGTGGTGAACCGGCCGCCGACGACGACGCGGCCGTTGGGCTGGAGGGCGAGGGCGTTGACCTGCGGGAAGGTGCCGCCGCCGATGTTCGGGTTGAACGTGGCGTCGAGGGTGCCGTCGGCGTTGAGGCGGGCGACGCGGTTGCGGGTCGTGGCAGCCGGGGCGCCGTTGGGCTGGACCGTCGTGAAATCTCCGCCGATCAAGATCCGGCCGTCGGGCTGGAGGAGGAGGGCGCGGATGGGACCGTTGGCGTTGGGATCAAAAGCGAAGTCGAGCGAGCCGTCGGGATTGAGGCGGGCGAGGTTGTTGCGCGTGGCGGCCGCCCCGATCGACGGGCGGAGCGTGGCGAACTGGCCCGCCACGAGCAGTTTTCCGTCGGCCTGCGTGGCCAGGACGTAGACGTTACCGTCGACATTGGGATCAAAACCGTCCGCGGCGGACGGGCTCTGCGCGAAGGCCGCGACGGCGCTCAAAACGAGACCAGCCAGAAACCACGGGCGTAAGGCGGACCGAAAAAACGGGACGGTGAACATAGGGGGGAGCGGATGAAACAGCGCGACCATGCGCTGGGCAAGACGGATAACAGCCATCCGTTGACTCAAGTTCCCGGGAATCTCAGACATCGTCTTCGGGCAGCGCGGTCCCGAGAGGAGCGGCCGCAGGTTTCACGCGGTTGCCTCATTTTTTCGGCATTGGAGCGTGGTCGAATCCGTGCAGTCTGGGTTCAGCCTCCTCCTCCCATGAAACTCCACCCTGCCCGCCTCGGCTTGTTGGCCGCCCTCGCGTTGGCCGCCGGCCCCGCCTCCTCCCACGCCGCTCCCCTGCCCGCCCCGTCGTCCATCCACGCCGTAACCGTCTACACCGACCGCGCCATCGTCACGCGCGCGGCGCCGCTCGACCTCCCGGCGACCGGCACGGTCGAAGTGACGTTCGACAAACTTCCCGCCAATCTCCTCGACCAGTCGCTCCAGGTTTCCGGCCGCGGGGCGGCGCAGGTCACGATCCTCGATGTCACGGCGCGCGCGGCCTATGTCGACTTCACGCCCAACGAGCGCGTGAAAGCCATCGAAGACGAGCTGCGGGCCCTCGCGAAACAACGCCGCGGGCTCGACGACCGCGGCGCCGTGCTCAAAGCGCAGGAAAGTTCCCTGGGCAAACTGGAAGCCGCCACCACCACGCCGCCCAACAAAGACACCGCCCCCCGCCTCACGATCGAGGAGTCGACGAAATTTCTCGCATTTCTGGAGGACCAGCGCGGCAAATTCCTCGCCGAGCGCCAGACGCTCGACACGCAGCTCGAAGACCTCGCCGCCAAAGTCGACGCCGCCCAGCGCAAGCTCAACGAACTGCGCGGCGCCGGCGGCCGCAGCTTCAAGACGGTGACCGTGCGCTTGGACGCCGCGACGACCGGCAAACTGGACCTCTCGCTCAGTTACACCGTGCCCGGCGCGAGTTGGACGCCGAGCTACGACGCCCGCGTGAACTCCAACGACAAGACCGTCACCCTCGCCTACCACGGTCTCGTGCGGCAAAACACTGGCGAAGACTGGAAGGACGTCGCGCTCACGCTCTCGACCGCGCGCCCGAGCATGGGCGGCGCGGCCCCCGAGGTCCGGCCGTGGACGGTCGATGTGTTTGATCCGCGAGTGGTGCCGGTCGCAATGCCCTTGGCCTCACGTGAAATGCGCATGAGGAGCGCCGCAGCCCCGGCCGCCGCCGGAGGCGTGCTCATGCAAGCCATGGCCGACGCTCCCGCCGAACTCGCCAAGGACGCCAGTTTCGCTGCGGCAAGAATCGACCAAACCGCCACCAGCGCCTCCTTCAAAATCTCCGCCCCCTCCAGCGTCCCAAGTGACAATTCTCCGCAGAAAATCCCCGTCACCACCGCCGCGCTCGCCGCGAATCCGGAATACCTCACTACGCCGAAGCTCCAGCCCGCTGCGTTTCTCACGGCGAAAGTCGTCAACACGTCCGAATTCCCGCTGCTCGGCGGCGCGATGAACGTGTTCCTCGACGGCACCTTCGTCGCCACCAGCGCGCTGCGCACCGTCATGCCGGAGGAAAAATTCGACCTCGCCCTCGGCGTCGACGAGGGGATTTCCGTGAAGCACAAACGCGTGAAGCGCTTCGCCGAGGACACCGGTCTCACCAACAGCGGCAAGCGCGTGACCTACGAATATCTGCTCACGCTCCAGAACAACAAGAAGACCGCCGTGCGCGTGGCGGTGGCCGACCAGATTCCCGTTTCCCGCAACGAAAAGATCGTCGTGAAACAGCTCGCCCCCGACGCGAAGGAATTCAAGCCGACGGCCGAAGGCGTACTGAAGTGGACGCTCGACCTCAAACCCGGCGAGAAACGCGAGCTCACCGTGAAATTCAGCCTCGACTACCCGAACGACGTGCAGGTGACCGGCCTGGAGCCGTGAGGGTGCGCGCCCCGATGCAGGGCGGGGTCGGGAGACCCGCCCTCCATCGGAACCGTCGCCGCGCGATACCCCACCCGCCGCGGTCCGCCCCTCGCCGCTTGCGAATCCCCTATTTTTCGCCTACGTCTCGTGTCCCGTATGAAACTCCGCCCCCTCCTCGCTATGTCTGTCTTCACTCTCCTCGGCATCTTCGCCCGTGCCGAGGCCCTTAAAGTCGGAGCCGACGCCCCCGTCGTCTCCGCCACCACCGACGCCGGCACCCCGCTCAACCTCGCCGACGTCTACAAAAAGAACGACTACACCCTCGTGTGGTTCTATCCGAAAGCCCTCACCGGCGGTTGCACCAAGCAGGGCTGCTCCCTCCGCGATGCGGCCGCCGACCTGAAGAAAAAGGGCGTCGCCGTCATCGGCGTCAGCACCGACGGCGTGGCCAAGCAAAAGGAATTTAAGGAGAAGAATAATTTCGACTACCCGCTCCTCGCCGACACCGACAAGAAAGTCATGATCGCCTTCGGCCAGTCCGGCGGGATGATGGCCAGCCGCGAAGCCTACCTGATCGATCGCAAGGGCAAGGTCGTTTACCACGACAAGGGCCAGACCGACAAACAGGCCGAGATGGTCCTCGCCTTCCTCAACGCGAAGAAGAGCTGAGCCAGTCGACCGATCATCGCCGGTTTTCAAGTAGGGCGGGTCTCTGACCCGCCCTTTTTCGTGTCCGAAGTCCCCGCTCCCGCCCTCTCCGAGGGTGGGTCGGAGACCCGCCCTAACCGGGCCCTCCTCCCGCGCCCGCGACTACAGCTCGTCGTCGTGCGCCCCACCGAGCGCCGACGCGTCGGGGTCGGCCCGCACGCGGACGAGCCAGTCGGTGATGAGCGAATCGCGCGCCGCACCTGACTCCGGCCACGGCGCCGCCACGAGATCGATCACGCGCAGCGCCCCGTCGACGCAGCGCACGAAATTCCGTGCGTGCAGGTCCGCCACGAGAAACGGCCGCGCGCGCTCCCCCGCCCCCGCCGCGCCGCGCCGCAGGAAAAACAGCCGCGGATGGTCGCGGTTGGCGCGCAGAAAGCGCGACGGAATTTCGATCAGCTCCGCCGGCAGCGCGCGCGACATGTCGTCGCCCTGCGGCAGCGGTTCGCCGAGCGTCTGCTTCGCGACCAGAATGCCCTCGGGCGTCACCGCGACCACCTCGGTCGCCATTCCGCCCAGCGCCTGCACGAGCAGGAGTTTTTCCAACAGCGCCCGGTAGCTCCCCAGCACCGCATCGGCCTGCAGCACCGTTTCGTCGCCACGGCGAAACCCGAATTCGCTGCCGATGAAATGCTCGTCGCGCGGCAGAAAAAATTTGTAGACCGACGCATCGTGCACCGCGACAAACGCGGACGCCTCGACGCCGCTGTGCAGGTAGCGGAGCCGCGCGTTGGGTTCCTCCAACGGATGCTCCACGTCGACGTGGAAACCGAAGTCGTCAAGGCGGTGCAGCGGTAGCCACATGCGAAACGCGCGGATCGCCGCGCCCAGTTCCGCCCACTCGGGCCCGGCGCTTTCGAGGAGCGCTACTTCGTCTTCGGCGAGGAGGACGAGGTCGCGGTCCGGGTCCGAATGCGCTCGGAGATCGCATTTTTCTGCAGCCGCGCCGAGGTGAGCGAGCGCTTCCAATCGTCGCTCGTGATCGTCTTGAAGACGGGCGCGTTCTTCCGCGCCGGGGAGGACGCGGCCTTGGATGCAGGTGCTTTTTCCGGTGAAGGGGTCTTGCATGGCAGGTCCCGAGACATGCGCGGACCGTCGCGCGCGCAACGCGGGAACGCAAAGGGTTTTTGTGTGGGTAGCGGCGGGGGGGGCCGCCCCCCCCGCCCCGGGCCCGCCCCACAAACCCC
>JBIKOK010000075.1:0-26884 GCA_044358025.1 Opitutaceae bacterium | reverse complement strand
GGCGGGCGTCCCTGCCCGCCGGTCCGAGGCGAGCACCAAACTCGGCGGGCAGGGACGCCCGCCGCTACGTTCCCGGTGCCAGCACCATTAACATTCCTCCGCAGCCGGGATCGCAGTCTCGGCTTGGCACAACCGGAGAGGGCATCGGTTCGAGGAGGCCCGGATCTCTTGCTAAAGTCTCCCGCGGCCGGGCAGGGTGGCCATTTTGCGATCGAGGGTCAGCACCGTCGCACGCCGGTGCGCGTAATCGAGGGCAATAAGTCGGGCGGTCAGGACGGGCTCCTTGGTTTTGCGCCGCGCGTCGCGCACCGCATCGCCCTCGGCGGGCTCGATCAGGCCGCTGGTCCACGCCGAGAGGATCGCCGCGCGGGCGTCGGCCTTGCCCAGAGCGGAGTGGTGCTGAAGCACGGCAGAGGCCTCGGCGATGACGATAGGGGCGACCGCGATGTGCTCCGCTTGCGCCGCGCGCAGCGCCGCGAGTCGCTTGACGGTCGTCTGGTCGTCCGCCGCCGGCCGGCCGGTGAGCCGCGGACGAAGACAGACGGATCAATCCCGTAGGCGGGCAGGGTCTTTCGCGGTGCTGCGCCACGGGGCCAAATCAAACGCCGGAAGCTGCGGGGAAATCTCGGGCTTGCGGGTCCCGAGCTTGCTGAAATCGACCCCCATGGGCGCGAGCCGCCCATCGTCCTTATCTTGAATCAAGTCCAGATAATCGCCGGTCTTCACGCGCAGAGCCTTGAGCGCCGCCGCCGGAAACGTGACCTGCCGCTTGGCGGTGATCTTAATGTGGAGCGTCGTGGGCATGACGGGGAAAAAGCGTCCGCCTCACCGAGATATCAAACGGGTAAGGCAACGCGCCTCGGCGCGGTCACAAATCCCAACGGATCAGCAACGGATCACGCTCGGTTCCTTTTTTTGCCGCTGAGCGATTCGTCACCCGCCCCCAGCTTTCAGATCTTTTCGAAGCCCAACCCCAAAGCCAGACCCCGGCCTCCCGGCACCGCTATGGTCGAAAGAATCAAAGTCGCCTGCGGTATATCGGCACCCACCCTCGAAGGTAAATGGAAGGCTCGACCGCGTCCGCCCGCCGGCACGCATCTGACTTTCCTGCCAGAGCCGTCCGAGGTGGGCCGGCCGCTCCGCGGGCGGCGGATCGACAGTCGTAGCGTGACGCGTTGAGCCGCGCGCGGAGCGCACGGCCCACCCCGGGGAAACTGAGCGCGACAAGCAACTGAGCGGCACCCCCGAGGTCGGCACCCTCGCCAGCCGCCTCAGCGCCGCCAGCAGTCCGCCGTCCACGTAGAGGATCTGCCCGTTCACGAAATCGCCCGCCGGCACGCATCTGACTTTCCTGCCAGAGCCGTCCGAGGTGGGCCGGCCGCTCCGCGGGCGGAGGATCAAAGGTCGTGGGGTGACGCGCTGAGCCGCGCGCGGAGCGCACGGCCCACCCAAGGAAACCGAGCGCGACAAGCAACTGAGCGGCCCCCCCGGGGTCGGCACCCTCGCCAGCCGCTACAGCGCCGCCAGCAGTCCGCCGTCCACGTAGAGGATCTGCCCGTTCACGAAATCGCTCGCGGGCGAGGCAAGGAAGACCGCCGCGCCGGCGAGCTCTTCGGGTTTGCCCCAGCGGCCGGCCGGCGTGCGGCCGCAGATCCACTTATTGAACTCGACGTTTTCCACGAGCGCGCGGTTCAGCTCGGTGACGATATAGCCGGGACCGAGGCCGTTGCACTGGAGACCGTGCTTCGCCCACTCGACCGCCATCGCGCGCGTGAGCATTTTCAGGCCGCCCTTGGCCGCCGCGTAGTTCGCAATCGTCGGCCGGCTCACTTCGCTCATCACGGAGCACGTGTTGATGATCTTCCCCGCGCCGCGGGCGATCATCCGTGGCGCCACCGCCCGCGCGACGAGAAAAACGCTGGTGAGATTCGCGTCGAGCACCTCGCGCCACTGCGTCTCCGTCATCTCGGCAAGCGGGGCGCGGCGCTGGATGCCCGCGTTGTTGATGAGAATGTTGATCGGCGCGAACTCCGCCTCGATCCGCGCAACCTCGCGCTCGATGGCGGCTGCATGGGTGACGTCAAAGGCCGCCGTCGTCACGCGCGCGCCGGGCACCGCGGCACGCACGGTGCCGGCGGCGGAGGCGAGTTTCGTTTCGTCGCGCCCATTGAGCACGACCGCTGCGCCGGCCTGCGCGAGCCCGCAAGCGAGGGCGAGGCCGATGCCCTGGCTGGAGCCGGTGATGAGCGCGGTGCGCCCGGTGAGATCGAAGAGGGGATTCATGTTAACCACGAATCAGCACGGATGGCCCGAAACTGCCTCCGTGCCAATCCGCGAAATCCGTGGAGACAAAAATACGGCCGCTCATTTGAATTTGTCGCGCATCGCCTGAATGCCCGGAATTTTTGCCATCAGGTGCGCGTGGGTCGGCTCGAAGCTTTGCACGAGCCCGCGGTGCTGCCGGCCGACGAGAATCGTGAAGATGTAGCCCTCGTGGCCCGGCGCGCGCAGCGTCGGATGATAGCCGTGATCGATACAATACGTGTCGCCGTGCCGCGTCATCACGACCTCCGGTTCTGCGCCGCCCCCGTCGGCGTCGTAGCGGAACTGCGCGCCGAAGCCCGTCTCCGGCCGGTAGCGGTAGTGATAAATTTCCTCGTGGTTCGTCTCCTCCGGCAACCGATCCGTATCGTGTTTGTGCGGCGGGTAGCCCGACCAGCAGCCGGGGTCGCCGTAAAGTTCGCTCACGAGCAGATTCCCGGCGCGGCCCGCGCCGTTTTGTCCGAGGATGTGGAAAATCCTCCGCCGCGAGTGCGTGTCGGGCGAGCCGACCTCGACCATCTCAACCTCCTCGGGCGCGATACGAAACGGCGCGAAGGGCTGGGCGCACGCGGCCCCGGCGACCGCCACTTCGGTGCCGTCGCGCAGGGCCTGCACCGTGACGCGCGCCGAGGTGCCACAATAGACGGAGTCCGCGGGGCCGTCCCAGATCGTCGCGCGGCGGCCGACGCGTTCGAAGGACGTGCCCCCGGCGGCGATCTCCGCCTGGCCGGACAGGACGACGCAAAGCAGTTCGCACCCCGGCGCTTCCAGGGTGTGCGACTCGCCCGCCCGCAAGCGCAGCAGATTAAAATAACTGAGCTCAAGCACCCCGTCGCGGAGTTGCACGAGGGGCCGGTTGTGGTTGTCGCGGGCGCGGAGGAGACGGGGCATGAGAAAACTTTTGCAGCGAGCAATCGGTCAGGGAACGGACGGAGTCCAGAGCCGCCAGCGCTCGGCGAGGGCCGCGTTCCGGCCCAATTTCCGGAGTGGCTCGCGGAACTGCGGGTCGTCGCCGTGGCGGAGCGCTTCGAGCAGGAGCGGCAGCAGGCGCACGCGGTCGGCGGCCTCGATGTCCTGTTTGGGCCATGGCTTCGCCGGATCGGCATAGGGCGCCAGGTAGCGCAGCGCGGCGCGCAGGCTGCGGCCCTCTGCCGTGGCGAACGTCCACAGATCCACGCCGACAGGCTCGCCGTAGCGCGCGAGCAGCATCAGCGCCTCCAGATTGAAGAGCGAATAGCTGAGGGATTTGGTGCGCTCGAGTTCGAGGGGCTGGCGGCCATCGGGCTCGATCTGGCGCGCGATGCGTTTGGCCGGCGCCGCCGCGAGGATCTTTTTCGCATCGGCAGTGCGGCCGAGAGCGAGCGCGAGCGCCACCACCTGCACGTCATACCAGGAACCGTGGTTGTTTTCCGCGGCGGCTTCGTCGCGGCCGTGCTTGCTCGTGGTGAGCCAACCGTAATACGCCGCCAGCCAGGCGGTCATCGCGGCGGCGTCCTGGGCCGTCCACGCGGGCGAGCCGGCGAGCAGCGCCAGGCCGTCGATCAGAGGGAGGAGACCGCGCGACTCGATGATGCCGATGCCGCGGCCATGATTGATACCGGGGATCGCCTGCGCGTGCTCGAGATTCGGATTCATGCGCGTGGCGGGATCGAGGAACCAGGTGCGCGTGAGCCCCGCGGCTTTCTCCGCATAGCGAGCCTCGCCGGTGAACCAAAACACGAGCCCGAGCGTCTCGACCGCCGTGCAGGTGTCGCCGAAGGCCGTGCGGTCGGTGCCCCGGCGCGCCGTGGGGTTCACCTTGCCGTCATCACGGATGTAAGGGAGCCCGTCGGGCTTTTGCGGGTCGGGCCACCAGTAGGGCGCGAAGCTGAAGTAGTCGTGCTTGTCGCCGCTCGCGGCGGTGTGTGTCTTGTCGAGGACCGAGGCGGGGTTGCGTTTGAGGAGCTTGTCGGCCTCGGCACGCAGCTGAGCGAGCGGCGCCGTGAGACGCGGATCGCCGCGCGCGAGCTCGGCCCGGGCGGACACCAGGGCGTCGGCACGCAGCGCAATCGTGTGCGGCCCCTCCGCCGCGCCGGCCGCGCTCAGGCCGGCGAGGACCAGCGAGGCGACGACGCGTCCGAAGCGACAGAGAGGAGCGGGCATGGGGAGCGGGTGGCGGGAGCGATTTAGAAATCGGTCCGCAGGGAGAAGGCCAAGGTGCGCGGGTCCTCGCGGAAGCCGCGGCGCACGAAGACCACGTTGGACACGCTGTCGATATCGAGCTTCGTGGCGGTGATGGTACGATCGTCGAGGATGTTGGTGATATTGAGCTGGTAGGTGACCCGGGCCTTGTCCGGCCAGATCCCCGCGAGACCCTTGGTGCGGTATTGGAAAAACAGATCGCCGAGGGAGCGGGCGTTGCCGATCAACTGGCGCCCGTTCGACAGCTGCACGCCGGCCACGTTGCCGCTTTGGTAGCGCCAGCCGCCTCCGACCGCGAGGCCCTTGAGGCTTCCGGAGCTGAAGGAGTAGCGCGTCCACAGGTTGGCCTTGTGCGGCCGGTTCCCATAGGACTGCTGGTCTTCGAGGCGCAACCGGGCGAGTTCGGTATCGGATTGGGCGATGCGCTGGCCGACCGTCACGGTGCCGAACGCCTGGTTGCGGTCATAGAGCGTCTGCGTGTTGATCGACGGCCGGCCGGTGCGGGTGACGTAGGCTTGGTCGAGTTCCTTCCAAATCGCGACGCGGGCGGCCCACCACGGCTCGCCTTCGTTGTAGACGTTGGTGGTGGTGCGGTCGGTATAGGCATAGCCCGCGCGCAGGGTCCAGTTGCGCGTGGGGTTGGCGAAGAGTTCGAACTCGTAACCGCTGCTCTTGCGATCGCCCAGGTAGGCGTCGGCCGTGCTGATATAGGCGGTGGTGAGCTCGCGCGGCGGGGTGAGGCCGGCCTGGCGGTAGTAATAATCGTAGGACGTCATCACGTCGTTGTTCGGTTGCACGAACACTTGCTCGCCGGCCTGGCTGCGCTCGCCCTTGCTATCGGTCTCGTAAGCCTTGATCGAGCCGCTGACCCGGTTGTCGAGGAAGCTGAAGGCGATGCCATAGTCGTAGCCCCGGCCGTTGACGGGCGGCGGAGTTTCTTCGTTGGGCAAAATCGTGCGGTTGCGGTCACCCAGCTCGACGCCGCTGGAATAGTTCGCGGTGAGCGAGAAATGATTCGTGGCGTGGAAGACGCCGCCGATCGACTTGCGCAGGCCGCTGACCGTCTCGCTCGAGAACCAGTCTTTGCCGATGGGCGCAAACGCGGCCTTGTCGGCCGGCGTGGCGAAGCGCCAAAAGGCCGTCGTCGCATCGCGCACGACGCGGGGGCCCTCGGCGGTGATCGTGTCGTCGCGGACGCCGACGGTGGTGACGAGCCGGCGGCTGAAAAAGTAGTTTTGCATGACCGCCATGAGGGAGTCGGTCGTGATTTCGTCGTCGAAATCGAGGGCGTTGCGCGGGACCCACGCGGTGGTCATCGCGCCGACGGCCGGGAAGCTCGACGTGAATTTCTCGAGGTTGGCCGGATTGCCCGGCTGGTAGCCGCCGGTGTAGTCGGCCGACGGCCCGCCGATCTTGATGTAACGCCGGCGGGTGACGCGGTTGGCGGCGTCCTCGGGGAAGCCACCGAACGGCCGGTTGGCCCAGGACTCGTGGGTGCGGAGACGCGACTCTTGGTTGATATAGCGCTCACCCATCACGGCGAAGCGGTGAAAGCCCCAGCGCTCGCCCAAATCTTTTTCGTAGGAGAGCGAGGCGCGCAACGTGTCGTTGTCGTTGGTCCGCTTGAGGCGGAGCAGATTCGACTCGCTGAAATAGTAGCCGTTTTCGAGGAAGTAGGGATTCAGCGTGCCGTTCGGCAGACGGTAATTGAGATCGGCGCGCAGCTGCGGATTCTGCCCGATCATGGAATCGGTGGCCCGCTTCGAGTGGTTGTAAGCCAGTTCCATGTAAACGTGCTTGGTCCAGCGATGATTGAAGATCGCGGACAGACTGTCGTAGGTCACCGCGGCGAATTCCGCCGGACCGGTGGACGTGACGGACCCGAAGCGTTCGAAGGCTTCGTCCACGATGGGCGCGGTCAGGGTGTTGAAAATGCTGGCGTTGGTCGCGAGCGTCGTGCGGTTGGCCGTGGCGGAGGCGCCTTCCCACAACAACGGGGCGACGCTCAGGTCCGGGCCGTAGACGAGCACGTTGCGCAGATTGACGTTCCCGGTGCCGGCGACGGCCGCGTTGAGCACGCTGCCGTTGGCGTTTTCGTAACGCTCGAGGGTCGGATTCCAGCGAATCGCGCCGGAGTTCCGCTGACCGATGAACCGGGAAAGGTTGTCGACGTGGTTCCAATCGCGGCCGGCCACGCCCTCGGTTTTGTCGTGCTGATACGAGACCGTCAGCTCCGTGTCGCGCCGGAAGCGGTAGGTGGCGGCGAGCGTGATGCCCTGGAAATCGGTGTATTGATACGGTTGGGGCGAACCCTTGCGGTCCCACACACTCATCACGCGGAGCGCGAGCTGGTCCTTGAGCAGGACGCGGTTCACGTCGACGGCGGCGCGCTTGGTGCTCTCGCTGGCGACCTTGAAGTCGAAGGCGGTCAGGTTCTTCGTGAGCCCCGGAGCGCGGGTGCGGAAGTTCAAGTTGCCGCCGGCACTGCCGGTGCCGAAGAGGATGGCATTGGGGCCGCGGGTGGAGCCCACGCGCTCGACGTTATAGGTGTTGGGTTCGCCGGCGGTGCGGAAGCCGTCGGTCGAAAACGAGGCGGCAAGACCGCGGGCCCGGAACGAAAACCCTTCCGCGAAATTACTCGCCTGGTTGCCGGCGCCGTTGGCTTCGCCATCGCCGAAGGACACCTCGGCGCTCAAATCGTAGCGCAGAATGTCCTCCATCGTGGTCGCACCGAGATCGTCGAGCAGATCCTTAGTGAAAATGCTGATCGCGGCGGGCGTGTCGCGCAGCGCCGTGTTGAGCCGGCTGCCTTCCAGCGTGTTGGTGGCGGCATACCCGGTGTCGGTCTGCGTCGCGACGACGAAGGGCGAAAGTTCAATGACCTCTTCTTTGGTGGTGGGCGACGCCGGGGCGGCGGCGGAAAAAACGACGACGGGCAGGAGCGCGGCCAGGGCCGCGCCGCGCAGGAGCGCAGGGGTTGAGTTCATGGTGTAGTTTGGGAGCACAGAGGGTTCGATTTTGAGGAGGATCGTATTTTTTTAATTCCGGGCTGTTTGCATCCCGGCGGGGCGGAGAGCGGGAGTCGGTGACGGCTGGGGAAGTCAGCGGGCGGGTGCCGCGGCTTTCCAGCCGGCCCGCAGCTGGGTGGTGAGTTGCGCGACGAGTGCGGCGTGCTCGGTGCGTTTGGCGAGGTTCTGGTTTTCCTGGGGGTCGGTCCGGTGGTCGTAGAGCTCGAGAGCGGCGACCTTGCCGGGGTCGTCGCGATGCAGCCAGGCGGTGAAACGGTAGCGCTCGGTGCGCATGGAATAGCCCATCAACGGCTGCCCGCCGGTGGCGGAGTTGCCGGGGCGGGGATATTGGCTGAAGGCGGCCTGCTTCCAGAGGCGCGAGGGCTGGTCGAGGACCGGCTTGAAGCTGAGGCCTTCGAGGTGGGCGGGCAGCGGGAGGCCGGCGAGGTCCGCGAGCGTGGGGAAGATATCGACGAACTCGACGAGGCCGGTGGCCTTGGCGCCGGCGTGTTTCATGCCGGGGACGGAGAGCAGGAGCGCGCCGTTGGTGTCGTTCTCGCTGTTGCTGTGTTTGCACCACGCATCGTGCTCGCCGAGTTTCCAGCCGTGGTCGCCCCAGAGGATCACGATGGTGTTCTTGCGGAGGTCGAGGCGGTCGAGTTCGTCGAGCACGCGGCCGAGCTGGGCGTCCATGTAGGAGATGGCGGCGTAGTAGCCGTGCTTGAGCTGGCGGGCGAGGTCGTCGGGGATCGAGCCCTCGGGGATGCCGTGGTAATTGCGGAGCTCGCCGCCGGGCTGGATCGCGTAGTCGGGCGCGTCCTCGGGGCGGAACTTGTTCGGCGCGAGCTGGATTTTCGCGGGGTCGTAGAGGTCCCAATATTTCTTGGGGGCCACGAACGGCAGGTGGGGTTTGGAGAAACCGACCGCGAGGAAGAACGGCTCCTTTTTCTTTGCGAGCTGACCGAGGGTGGCGACGGCGAGCGTCGCGTTTGCGCCGTCGGTGAACGTGTCGTCGGGGACATCGGCGCCTTCGAAGGCGGGACCGCGCGAATTCTTGGGCGTGGCGGCCTTTTTCTTTTTGCCGGACTTCTTGGGGGTGTCGGCGGCGGGTTCCGCGGCGGCAGATTGGCGGTTGTTGAGCGCGAGGTTCTCGGGGAGACCGTAAGCCTGACCGCGGGAGGACTGCCACGGCACGGACCAGGTCGGGGCGTCGTCGAGACTACCGTGGTAAATCTTGCCCATGCCCTGGACGAAGTAGCCGTGGTTTTTGAAGTGCTGGCCGAGGGTGACGACGGTGGGCAGCGCAGCGCGGAAATGCGTCTCCAGATCCCAGACCTTGGTGGTGTCGGGGCGCGTGCCGGTCATGAGGCTCGAGCGTGTCGGCGAGCAGACGGCCTGCTGGCAATAGGCGCGGGTGAACGTGAGGCCGGCCTTGGCGATGCGGTCGAGGTTGGGCGATTTCACGTAGCCCGCGCCATAGGCGCCGAACTCGGGGCGAAGATCGTCAACCGCGACGAAGAGGATGTTGGGTTTCTGCGTGGGAGCGGCGGCGTCGCCGAGCGTCGCAAATGAAAGGGCGACGAAGCCGAGAATGACGGAACGATAGGCTGTTCTCATGGCGGTAGGGATGAAGGAAACGAGGATGAGACGAAGGGGAGAGTGGTGAAACCAAGCCGGGCGGGACGGTCAGAGCCGGTGGCGGAAGCGCAGTGAAAAATCCCGCGGACTGCCGGGGCGGATCGAAAGTCGGCCGGAGGTGGTGCGCGCGTATTCCTCATCGGTGAGATTCTGGACGTTCAGGGAGACATCCCAGGTCTTCGCCCGGTAGCTGAACGCCGCGTCGAAGCGCACGTAGGCGGGGATGTAGAACGTGTTAGCGACGTCGCCGAAGCGGCCGCCGACGGCCACGACGCCGAGGCCCGCACCGAGTCCCTTGAGTGAGCCGTCGCCGAACTGGTAGCGGTTCCAGACGCTGTAGGTGCGGGTGGGCGTATTGGCCAACCGGTTGCCGGCCGGGGTGACGAGATCCTTCGTGACGACGCCCCGGGTGAAATTCGCGGAGCCGATGACCTGCCAGCCCGCGAGGACGCGGCCGACGAAGTCGAACTCAACGCCGCGCGTGCGTTGCTGGCCGGTCTCGATGCGGAAGCCCGGGCGCAGCGGGTCGGCGTTGAGGGTGTTGGCGTTGATCAGCTCGTAGAAGCCGCCGGTGACGGCGATCCGGCGCTGGAAAACCTCCACGCGCGCCCCGAGTTCCTTGATGGCGGATTCGACGGGCTTGAGCGTCGAGCCGTCGGGATTCACGTTGGTGGCGTTGGCGACGATGTCCGAGAAATTGGCAAAGACGGACACGTTGTCGCGGGGTAGCCAGACCGCGCCGAACCGGGGATTGGGACTCGTGCCGGAGGTATCGGTTTTGACGCCGGTGCGCTTGTTGGTCGAGTAGGAGGCGAAGCGCGCGAGCCGGGCGCCGGCGACAAGCGTGAGCTTGTCGTCGAAGCAGAAGAACTGATCCTGAATGAAATACTCGTCATACCAGATGGTGGTGTCGTTCCAGCTGTTGTTGACGAAGGCGCCGGTGACGCCGCGCACGGGGTTGAGGACATTCGTCGCGGTCAGCGGCGCAAAGTTCGTGATACCGCCGTCGTAGTTGCGGCCGATTTCCAATCCGGCGAGGAGCTTGTGCCGGCCGCCGGCGCCGCGCAGCTCGTAGCTGACCTCGGTCTGGGTGTAGGCGTTGTCCACCTGCTCGGCGGCGAGCCAGCGGCGGGTGCGGGTCAGCACGAGCGTGGTGGCGTTGACGGCGTTGAACTGGGTGTCGAAACCCTTCTCGTTCGTCTGGTTGATTCGGAACGCGTGGCGCAGCGCGAGGCCGGACGGAAACGTGTGGAGTAGCTCGTAGCGACCGGCGTATTGCCAGGTGCTGTTCACATCGTCGGGGTCGCCGTAAAATGTGCTGGCGGGCATCTTGACGACGCGGTTGCCGACGGCGACGAGTCCGCCGTCATTCACGCGCCGGTCTTTGAGATACTCAAATTCGAGATTGAGCCGGGTCCGCGGTCCGAGGATCACGCTCATCGTCGGGGTGAAGAAGAGCCGATGGATGAAGCCATGATCGCGGAAACTGCCCGAGTCCTGCCAGGCGACATTCACGCGGTAGAGCAACGTGTCGCTCGAGAGCGGACCGGTCACGTCGAGGGTGCCGCGATAGTAGTCGTTGCCGCCTAGAGTCGCCGTGGTCTCGATCAAGCGGCGCCGTTGCGGCAGCTTCGTGAGAATGTTCACCGCTCCGCCGGCGGAGGTGCGGCTGAAGATGACGGAGGCCGGGCCCTTCGCGACTTCGATGCGATCGAAGTTGGCGGTGTCGCGTGGAGCGCGGCCCGAGTCGCGAAATCCGTTCTTAAAGGGTATGCCCGTAGTGAAGCCGCGGATCTCGAACCGATCGCCGCGGGAATTCTGTCCCTCGGTGAGTCCGCTGGTATAGACGAGAGCATCGGCCACCGAGCGCGCCTGCAGGTCGTCGATAAAACTCTGGTTCACGATCTGGATCGACTGGGGCGTCTCGCGGATGGCGGTGCCGGTCTTGTTGCCTGAGGCGGAGTTGTTGGAGCGGTAGCCTTCGTCCTGTTTCGTCGAGACCTCGAAGGCGGAGAGCTGGACGGCCTCTTCTCTGGCGCCCGCGGGCGCGGTGTCGGTCGATTGGGCGAACGAGATGGTTGCTAAGCAGGGAAGAAGGCAGAGCAGGGTTTTCATGGGAAAAGCGTCAAGGAGTGACGGGGGAGAGGTTTCTGGCCGGAGGAGAGATCGATGGGCCGGGGAATAGGTTCCAGCTCCCGCCGTGAAAATGGAGCGACCACTTCTGGGCCGGCCCCGGAAGCCGCGCGAGAGGTCGCGGTGCGAAAAAAGGGAATTTTCACGGCGCGGCTTTTTTCTTTTTCCCGCCTGATTTTGCCGCTGGCGCAGCCGTGTCGTTCGCGCGGGCGGCGATCACGGGAAGTCGGGCGGCCATCGCTTGCTGGACGGCACGGACTTCGGGCCGGCCGGCGAGGTTGGCCCATTCGTGCGGGTCGTTGGCGAAGTCGTAGAGCTCCTCGTTGCCGTCGGCGTAGCGGAGGTAGCGCCAGCGCGGGCCGGTAACGGCGAAGTTGCCGGCGTCGAAGGCGGTGAGGATGTGGCGGTCGCTCGCGGCCGCCGGATTTTTCAGGAGCGGCACGAGCGATTCCCCGGCGAGGCCGGGGCGGGCGGCGAGGCCACATGTGTCGATCAAGGTCGGATACAAATCGATCAGGCCGACGGGATCGGCGCAGGTGGCGCCGCGCGGGAAGGCCGCGGTCGCGCCGCTCCGCGGGGGCGCGATCAGCAACGGCACGCGCGTGGAGCGCTGCCAGCCGGTCCATTTGCCCCAGTGTTCCTTTTCGCCGAGGTGCCAGCCGTGGTCGCCCCAGAAGACGATGAGGGTGTTGTCGGCGGCGGGGCTCGCGTCGAGGGCCTCGAGGAGTTTGCCGACCTGGGCGTCGATGAAGGAGACACACGCGAGGTAGGCGGTGACGGCGGCTTGCCACTGGCCGTGTTTCACGACGGACGCGTGGGAGCCGGCGGTGACGGAATCGCGGGCCCACTTGCGTCCGGTGTCGCTCAGGTCGGCGAGGTCGTCGGCTTTCACGACGGGGAGCTGGATGTCGAGGCCGGCGTAGAGATCGAAATATTTTTTCGGGGCGAAGAGCGGGATGTGCGGGCGGTAGAATCCGACAGCGAGAAACCAGGGTTGCGCGGGGCTCTTCGCCTGGGTGCGGATCTGTTGCACGGCCCAGTCGGCGATCTGGCCGTCGCCCAGGTCGGAGTCGTCCACGTCCACCGGCCCCCAGTCGAAAGACTCTCCGCCGGGTGAAGCGGCGGCGCGGTCGCTCGGCATGCGGTTGAGCGGGAGGACGACGGGGCGGCCTTTGAGGACGGTGTGGTGCTGGGGATTAGCGGAGCCCTTCGAGGGCAATTCGGCGGCGGTGTAATTCACGGCGGCGGGGGCGAACGGGCTCCAGCGCTGCTCGGGGTAGAATTCCGTTTCGCACAGCCCGGTGCCTTTTTGGTGCAGCAGTTTTCCGGTCGCATAGGTGCGGTAGCCGGCCGCCTGGAAATGCTGCGGGAGCAAAACGAGATCGGGGCGGGCGGTGCGAATGGCCTTCTCGTCGTTGGCGAGGACGCCGGTTTGGAACGGCTGGAGGCCGCTGAACACCGCCGCGCGCGACGGATTGCAGAGCGGCGCGGCGCAGTGGGCGTTGGTGAACGTGATGCCGCGCTTGGCCAGGCGATCGAGGTGGGGGGTCTTCACCTGCGGATGGCCGCGCAACGGCCCGATCCAGTCGTTGAGGTCGTCGACGGCGATGAAGAGAACGTTGGGGCGCGCGGGCGCGGCGGCATGGGCCGCCAACGTCACTGACGCGACGCCGAACGCGGCGATCAGCGTGCGGAGCAGCCGGGGACGTGGGGGGCGTGATGGGTTCATTTTTTCCGTTCCTTCTTCTTTTTGGCTTCGACGTTCTTCGCGTGGCGGCCCGACTCATCGCCGGTGTCCGGGATGCCACCGGCGGGATTGAGCTGCGCGAGGGCCGCTGCGAGGCGCTGGCGGGCGGCGCGGGCGGCGGGAGTCTCGGAGCCGGCGGCGACGAGCTTCTCGGCAAACGGCGCATCGCTCATGTCGAAGAGTTCGCCGGCCTGATTCAACTTCCAGCCGGCTTCGCGCACATACCAGTTGCGCGCGAGCTGGTGAAACACCCACGAGCGCGGTCCGCTCGTTTCCCCGCGCAACTGAGGCGCGAAATTCCGGCCGTCGATCACGGTTTTCTCCGGTAGTTTTGCTCCGGCCAGCGCGGCAAACGTCGGCAGGAAATCGCTCGAGTCCACGAGGTCGGCGGAAACCCGGCCAGCGGGGGAGACGCCCGGCCAGCTGACGATCATCGGCACGCGGCCGCCGCCCTCGAGCATCGAGCCTTTGGCCCCGGCGAGTGGGCGACCCCCGATGGTGGCGCGGTCGGCGCGGCCGTTGCCGGTGCCGTTGTCGCCGAAGAAAACGACGAGGGTCTTCTCGCGCAGCTTCAGCCGATCAAGCTCCGCCATGAGTTTTCCCACCAGCTTGTCCATATAGCGGACGTTGTCGCCATAGTGGTCCTGGCTGTCGGGCGCACTGTCGGGCGTGGGCAGAATATCGGTGTGCACGTGGGACAGCGAGTAGTGCGCGTAGAATGGCCGATCGCGATGGCGCGTCATGAAGTCGACGAGATGCCGGTGCATCAGGTCCGGCATGTATTCCTTGTCGAGCAGGGGGCGCTTCTCGCCGTTGACCACGTAGGTCTTCACTTTTTCCTGCGTGTTCCAGTAGGCGCCGCTGCCGGCATAGCGCAGGTAATCGTCGAAGCCAAAGTCGGACGGCTGCAGCGAGAACTGGCTCCACTTGCCGATCATCGTCGTGGCGTAGCCCGCCGGCTTGAGCACGGCGGGGATCAGTGTTTCGTTTTTCGGCGAGATTTCGCCGACCGCGTCCTGATTGCTGCCGCCCGTGCGGAAGCCGTAGCGGCCGGTGAGGATCTGCGCGCGCGATGGTCCGCAGAGGGAAATCGTATAGGCATGCGTGTAACGCGTGCCGCTGCGCGCGAGGGCGTCGATGTTGGGCGTCTTGTAGTGGTCGGCGCCGTAGCAGCCGACTTCGCCGATCCCGTAGTCGTCGGCCAAAATGAAGATGATGTTGGGCCGATCCGCGGCGAGGGCCGCGGGTGCGGCGAGCAGTCCGACGCAGGCGGCCAATAGCGTGAAGGTGAGCGCAGGAAGGAGCGAAGGCTTCATTGGGAGAAAAGTGGCGAGGGTTATTTGGGTGTGGCCGCGGCTTTTTTTGCGGCAGCTTCGGCTTTGATGGCGGAGCCGATGGGCCACGGCAATACGCCAACGCGTTTCGCCCAACCGTCATACTGGGCCGCCATCTCGCGGACCCGCGCCGGATGTTGGGCGGCGAGGTCGCGCTGCTCGGCGCGATCCGCCGCGAGGTCATAGAGCTCCCAGCCGCCGGGAAACTTGGCCACGAGTTTCCACGCGCCCACGCGCACGGCGCGGTTGCCCTCGTGCTCCCAGAACAGCGGGCGGTCGGCAGCGGGTGGGCGGCCGTTCATCGCCGCACGGAGGCTCACGCCTTCGGGCGGGTGGATTTTCTGGCCGGCAAACTCCGCCGGGTAGTTTGCGCCGGCTACGTCCACGCAGGTGGCCATCAGATCCGTCAATTGCCCGGGGTGCGGTTCGATCCGGCCGCGCCGCGCCGCGGGTACGCCGGCCGGCCAGTGCACGATGAGCGGGGTCGCGATGCCGCCCTCGTGGACCCAGTGCTTGTATTCGCGGAAGGGCGTGTTGCTGACGTTCGCCCAGTCGCGGCCGTAGGCGACGTAGGTGTCGGCCGGGCCGGGCATCACGCCGTAGCCGCTGCGCACCGGCCAGCCGTCGCGCGTCTGCGCCGGAAGAAAACCATATTGCTTCGCGTCGGGCGCGAGCGGCGGGAGCGAAGGCCGGGCGGCGCGGGGCGTGAACGGTCCTTCGCGGCCGTTGGTCTCGGCGCACGCGCCGTTGTCCTGCAGATAGAGAATCACGGTGTTGTCGAGCTGGCCGGTGGCCTTCAGCGCCGCGACGATCCGACCGATGCCGTCGTCCATCGACGTGAGCATCGCGGCGTAAACCTCCATGCCGCGCGCCTCGAAGGCCTTGTTCTCCACCGTGGCCCAATCGCCCGACGTCGGCGCGAGACCCCACGAGGCGTCGGCCACGCCGAGTTGTTTTTGCTTCGCCCAACGCGCGGCGCGGATGGCGGCGTAGCCGGCGTCATAGCGGCCCTTTTGTTTCGCGATGTCGCGCTCCCGCGCGTGCATCGGCCAGTGCGGCGCCGTGTAGGGGACGTAGAGGAAGAACGGTGACCGGGCATGGTCGCGCGCGTGCTCACGGATGAACTTGGTCGCGTGATCGCTGATCGCGTCGGTGTAGTAATACTCGTCGGGGCGATACTCGGGGTCGTTGGCCACGGTGAGGAGCGTGTTGTCGCGGACGAGGGAGCCGGGGTCCCAGAAACTGCCGGCACCCTGAATGGTGCCGTAGTAGCGATCGAAGCCGCGCTGGAGCGGCCAGTTGTCGCGCTTCGTCTGGGCCTCGGCGGTGTAGCCGGGCGTGAGGTGCCACTTGCCCGCGATGTAATTCCGGTAACCGGCGGGCTTGAGCGCTTCGGCCATCGTCACGCTGCGCCGGCTGAGTTCGCCGCGATAGGAATCGACGCCGTCGTCGTTCAACATGTGGCCGATGCCGGCCTGATGCGGGTGGAGGCCGGTGAGGAGCGAGGCGCGCGTGGGGCAGCAGCGGGCGGAATTGTAGAAGTTCGTGAAGCGCAGGCCGCCGGCGGCGAGCGCGTCGAGATTCGGCGTGGCGATCTCGCCGCCGAAGCAGCCGATGTCGGAGTAGCCCACATCGTCGGCGAGGATGAGGACAATGTTGGGGCGCTCGGCGGCGCGACCCACCGCGCCAGCGATCACGAGCAACGCGAGGCGGACCAGGTTCAGATTCATGCGAGGAAGCGGGAGAGCGGCGGGGTCAGAACCGCCCGTTGACCCCGAACGTGATCGCGGTGCCGGGGATGTTGGTGCTCGCCATCTGATCGCGGATGCCGCGGTAGAAGACCTCGGGGTTGTTGTAGAGGTTCGACACGTCGCAGGTGAGGGTGAGTGACGGGCGCACCTGATAGGCGAGGCCGAGATTGGTGATCGTGCGCTTCAGGCGATAGAGATTCCGGCCGACACTCGCGGCGGTGAAACTCGTGATGTAGTCGCCGGTGGAGTTGATGGCGTAGCGCACGCTGAAGCCGCGGTAGTGCCAGGAAGCATTGACGTTGCCGGCGCGCGGAATGAACCCGGGAACTTCGTTGGTGCTGCGGGAAACCGTGCCGCCAAAATCACCCGCGGTCTCGATCGACGTATAGTTGCCGCCGACGCGGAAACCCTTCAACAGGCCGGGGAGAAACGTGAACTGCTGCTGGTAGCTGAGCTCCCAGCCTTGCACGGTCGCCGTGCCGGCGTTGGCCGTGGTGAGGCGGGTGTAGCCGCCATATTCGCCGTTGAAGCCGTTGTTGGCGCCGGTGCCGACGGTGCCGGTGTTGATGCCCGAGACGATGTAATCCCTGATCGATTTGTGGAACCAGCTGACCGAAAAATTCCCCACGGGCTCAAAGTAGTAGTCGAGCGTGGCGTCCCAGTTTGACGCCGTCTGCGGGAGCAAACTGGGGTTGCTGATCGTGAGCGTCTGCGTGGCGTCATTGGCCGTTTCGTTGGGCCGCAGGTTCGAGAGCGCCGGGCGGCCAAATCCGGTCGACCAGCTGAGGCGCGCCTTCAACTGGGACGTGAGGTTCTGGGTCACGTGCACACTCGGGAGCGACTTGGTGTAGCTGCCGGACAAGTCGCGGCGGTTTCCGGCATAGTCGCGCTGGGCCGAGCCGACCGGGTCGGCGACTTGTTGGGCGGGCGTGCTGCCGGCGCGCGCCCGCACATAACCGGAGCTCTCCGTCTCGGTTTTTTCCGTACGCAGGCCGGCGACCAGACCCGTGCGGCCCAGTTTGGCGTCGGTCATGAGGTAAGCGGAGGTGACTTTCTCGCTCACATCGGAGGAGCCGATGTAGCGGTTTTGCTCGAAGAAATAGCGGTCCTCGTTCCAGAGCGACGGGGTCACGGGCACGCGCTCGTTGATGAACGTGGAGGCCTCCCACTGCGGAATCCGGCGGCCCGTCTTGCGCTCGTCATACATGCGCAGCGACGTGTCGGCGGGCAGCGCGGTGGTGCCGAGGTAGTTCCACCGGCGACCGCGGTTGTTGTCCGTGCCGGAATTCTCGCGCCACTGCGCGCCGGTCTTCAGGTCCGCCTTGAGCGCGGAAACCGGCAGCGTGTAGCGGGCGTTAAAATGGAGCTCCTTCACCGCGCGGTCGTTGTCGGCATTCGCGTTGGTGAGGCCGTTGGGCGCGGGGCGGTAGTTCGCGGGATTGGTGATGTCGGGGCCTTCCGTCTGGACGAAGCGCGGGTGGAGATCGGACTCCCGGCGGTCGAGAATCCAGCCGACATTGCTGATCCGGTTGACGAGCACGGCGCCCTTGCCGTTGCCGCGGTTCACATTGGAGCGGTTGGCGGCGGCCTTGTAGTCGAGCGACAGCGGGCCGAAGGTTTGCTCCGCCCCGAGATCGAAACCCCGGGCGCGCACAAAGACATTGTTCGGTCCGGTCATCGTGAGATCGATAGTTGAGGCAGGCACGGCGCGCACCTGCGTGAAGCGATCCGTATAGCCGGGCAAAATCCCCGCCGTACCCGTGGTGCCGACGGTCTGGTTCGTGAAGGCCCGCGTCTCGTAGCGGCGGCGGAACTTCTCGTTGTTGTCGACCGCAAAGGTGTTGAGCGTGAACTTCGTCGTGGGCGAGAGCCGGTATTCGAGCTTCACATTCGCGCTGGCCTGATAGTGAGGATTGTAAGTGTCGGTCGTGCGGTAGTCCCAGACGAAGGCGGGCGTGTTGGTGGTGTTTTGAAAGTCGCGATTGGTGATGAACCACGCGGTGGCGTGTTCGCTGTAGAACAGGTTCACGGCCACACCGAGATTCCGCTCGCCGCCGAAGACATCGAAGATCTCCTGATAGCCGAGGTTCACGAGCGGATGCGATCGATGCCCGTCGATGAGGGGGACCTGCTGCGTGAAGGTCGGCTGCATGCGGCCGGAGAGATTATAGGTAATGCGGCGTTTTTCCTTCATGCTCAGCGGCGAACGGCTCTTGAGATTGATGGTACCGCCCAGCGAATCCGGGCTGCGATCCGGCGTGTGCCCCTTGGTGAGTTCGATCTGGTCGAACATCGCGCTCGCATAAACGTTGATCTGCGTCGCACGGCCCAGGCCGTCGTCGCGGCTCGTGAGGAGCACGCCGTCCATCGTGACGGTGTTCAGACCCGGCGCCATCCCGCGCACGGTGAACGCGGTGACCATACCGGATTCGTTCGGAACGGCGGCGACGCCGGGCAAATTGATCGCGACTTCGCTCGCGCTCATGTTCGGCAGATTGCCGAACGAATCCATCGCGGCGACGTTCTTGAGATTGGGCGCGTTGCGCTGCGCGGTGATGGCGGCGGCCCCGCCCTCGCGCTCGCCGGACACCTTGAAACCCTCGAGCCGGTAGATGCTCGTCGTCAGATCAAAGTTCTGCACGGCGCGCTCCCCCGCGCCCACCGTCACGGGGCGGCGCAGGGAATCGAGACCGATGTAGGAGACGACGACCTCATGGGTGCCCGCCGGCACGCCGGTCAACACGTAGCGACCGGTGTTGTCGGCGAGCGTGCTCAGGCCGAGCGCGACGATCTCGACGCGGCTGCCCTCGAGGAGATTGGTGGTCGCGGCGTTGCTCACCGACCCGGTGATCGTGCCGGTCGCAGCGGCCTCGGCAGCGCGGCTAGACGTGAAACCGGCGAGCGCGAGGAGGAGAGCGGCACAAAAACGAACGCAGGGAAGGAGGGTTTTCATCGGGGTTTGATCAGGTCGAACAGAGCGGGGCCGGGCACGAGACGCTCGAACTTGGATCACGGTCCGCAGTTCAAAACGGTCAGCTCAAATCCTACCCGTGACCGCCTTCGCCGTCTTTGGCTCGCCACGCCTCCTTTTTGTCCAATCGTGAACTCCGCCCACCGTTGCCCCACCCCTGGTCAAGGCCCCACCCAATCCCTGCTCCCGTGCCCTGGTTAACCCGAGACATTGAACCGCTGTGGATCGCGCGCTATGACTACGAGCCGCTCTGGCACCTGCCCCCGCATGTCCACGACGACTACTTTCAAATTATCCTGATCGTGAGCGGGACCGGTGACGCGGTCATCGGCCCGGACCACCGCGCCTTCGGCCCCGGCCAGCTGCTGTTCCTTCGGCCGCGGCTTGTGCACAGTCTGACCGCGGGGTCGAACGAACCGGTGCGGACCCTCGACACCAAGTTTCTCCTGCACCGCAAGAATCTCCGCACGGCGTGCCGGCGGCTCCCCTCGTTCCACCCCCGCGTCGACGAACGTGCGGTTGCGCTCCTCGAAGCGATTCACGCCGAAGCGCGCCGGCACGGTCCTTTCTCCAACGCGCTCTGCCAAACCCTGTTCGCCCAACTCCTGCTACGTTTGTTGGACGATGCTCCCACCGGAGCCACCGTCCGCGCACCGACGCATCTCCCGCCGCTCCTGCCCACCGGTTCCACGAGCGCGGACGACGACCTCGCCCAGCGTCTCGAGCGTTATCTGCGTGAGAACTGCGCCCAGCCCATCGACCAACAAAAACTGAGCGCGGCTTTGCACTACAGCTACCGCCATCTCCACAACGTCTGGCTCAAGCACCATCGCGAATCCCCGCTGCAGGCGCTCTGGCACTACCGCGTCGACCGCGCCACCCAGTTGATCCGGTATTCCGACTACGAATTGAAACGCATCGCCGAGCTCGCGGGCTTCGCGACCGTGCACCATTTTACCCGGGTGTTCACGCGGATCGCGGGCATTTCCCCCGCGCGCTGGCGCGAACGCGAACGCGCCGGCGTGCGCCAGGACATCGCGATCCGCCCCGGCTTCGTGAACCCGGCGCTCACGATCCAGACGGCGACCACCATCCGGGCACGCCCGCCGGCGCAGCGCTGACGCCGCCCGCGGACGCCCACCGCATCGCGCCTTCGCCGCGCGCGGTGCCCGGCGTGCGCGCGCGCGTCTTTCGCCCCACCCCCCTGCCGGCGGCCCCGCCCCCTCCGGTCTTGTGCCGTGCGCCCAACGGCGTTTCCTCTCCCGCACGATGAACCTCTGCATCGCGGTCCCCGGCCTCACCCCCGCGCAACACGCCCGCCTCCACGCCGCCCTCCCGGCCCACTCCCTCGCCTTTTGCGCCGAATCACCCGACGCGGAAAAACGCGCCGCCGTCGCCGCCGCGCACGTCGTCTTCGGCAACGTCCCCGCCCCGTGGCTCGCCGCCGCCCCCGACCTCCGCTGGGTGCAGCTCGAATCCGCCGGCGTCGACGCCTACCTCACTCTCAACGCCACGCCGCGGGCCGCGCCCGTGCTCCTCACGAACCTCGCCGGCTTCTTCGACCGCGCCGTCGCCGAAGCCGCCCT
This sequence comes from Opitutaceae bacterium, assembly GCA_044358025.1. GTDB lineage: Bacteria > Verrucomicrobiota > Verrucomicrobiia > Opitutales > Opitutaceae > GAS368. Next base: position 6,213 of record JBIKOK010000075.1, on the reverse strand, counting down.
CGCCGGCCTCCTCGCGTTCTATCGCCAACTCCCGCGCCTCCTCGTCGCGCAACCCGCCGCCCGCTGGATCAAGCCCGAGGTCGAGCCGGCCATCCGCTCCCTCGCCGGCCAGCGGGTGCTCCTGCTCGGCGCCGGCGCCATCGCGCAACGCCTGGCCCGCCTCCTCACGGCCTTTGACGCCCACGTCCAGTTTTTCGCCCGCACCGCGCGCGCCGGGGCGCTCTCCACGCCCGCCGACCTCGACGCCGCGCTCGCCACCACCGACCTCCTCATCAACACGCTCCCGCACACCCCCGCGACGATCGGTTTCCTGCATCGCGCCCGCCTGTCTCGCCTGAAACGCGACGCCGTGGTCTGCAACGTCGGCCGCGGCTCCACCCTCGATGAGACCGCGCTCGTCGAACTCCTCGACTCCGGCCACCTTGGCGGCGCCGTGCTCGACGTGACCGCCCTCGAGCCGCTCCCCCCCGACAGTCCGCTCTGGCGTCACTCCAAAGTGCTCCTCACGCAGCACACCGGCGGCCGTTTCCCCGGCGAAACCGACCGCAAGCTCGACGTGTTCCTCGCCAATCTCGCGCGCTTCGAGCGCGGCGAGCCGCTCGCCTCCCTGGTCGCGACCGGGCGGGGCTATTGATGGTTCCGCGGGGGAGGCGCCGGCCGGCCGGCGACCCGAGCTGTGCGCAGCCGGTGCGAGTTGGCATTGCCGGCCGGCAGGCTGCCTGCCCCCAGTCCCCTCCGCCTCCGGCCGCGCTCACCGCCCCGCGCGCGCATACACCGCGCGGCCCTCGATCCACGTCTCCAGGACGCGCGTGTCTTTCAGGTCGTCGATCGGGCACGCGAGGAGGTCGCGATCGACGATGATGAAGTCGGCGCGTTTGCCGACTTCGAGCGAGCCGAGGTCCTTTTCCCAGAAGAGCAGGTGCGCGTTGTTGCGCGTGTAGAACTCGATCGCCTGCCGCCGCGTGAGCGCCTCCTCGGGGTGGAGCTGGCCTTCATACCATTTCGCGCGGCGCGTGATCGTCGTCCACATCGCGAGGAAGGGATTGTAGGGGTTAATCGCGCGGAGATCGCCGATCTTCAGCATGTGATCCGAGCCGCCGCCCGTCATGCCGCCGGCGGCGAGGATGCTCTTCAAGGGCTGAAACCACCGCAGCCGGTCGTAGCCGAACTGCTGCACGAGCGTGCGGGTGTCGAGGTGGAGCCAGATCGGCTGGATATCGAGCACGACGCCGAGTTTCGCCGCGCGCTCGACACTCGCCTGCGTCATGAAATTCGAGTGCGTGATCCCCATGCGCAGATCGCGGATCGGTTGCTCGCGGTTCACCGTCTCGTAGGCATCGAGGAGCAGCGTACCCGCCGCGTCGCCCACCGCGTGCGCCGTGAACTGCAGGCCATGCCCGGCCACGCGCCGCACCATCGTGAGCAACGGCTCGGGCGGGACGTTGAGCACGCCGCGATAGGCGTCGTCGCGGATGCCGTAGTTTTCGTTTTTGCCCCAGGGCTGCAGCATGTAGGCGCTGCCCGTGAGCATGCCGCCATCCAGCCAAATTTTCGTGCCGATGAGGCGCAGCCAAGCGTCCGGCGCGCGGTGCGGGCTTGCCGCGATGCCGTCGATCGCCGCGAGGATCGACGACATCGCGCCGACCGTGGGAAACGTCTGCGACATCGCGACGCGCAGCGTCAGCGCACCGTCGGCGCGCAGTTGCTCGTAATGCCGGATTGAGTCCGCGGTCACCCCGCGGTCGCACACCGCCGTGAAACCGATCCGGTTGTAGTCGCGAAACAGCGCCTGCAGCCGCTCGCGCTGCTGCGCAACGGTGGGCATCCGGCCCGTTTCACCCATCCTGATGGCGCGTGACAGACCGCGCACGAGGCCCGTCGGCTCGCCCGCGGCGTCCTTTTCGAGATAGCCCGGCCCGCCGTCGGTCACCGTCCACGCGCGGTCGAAGCCGCATTTTTTCAGCGCGAGCGTGTTGAGCATGTTGTCGGGCCCGGTGCGGAAATTCACCGCGTGCTGCGGCGCGACGGCGTCGAGCTCCGCGCGCGTGGGAAAGCGCGACTCCTTCAGCCGCGTGATGAACACCTGTTGCAGCGAGATCCATCCGCCCGCCGGCACCACGCGCGTGCGCGCCGCGATGTAATCGAGCACGTCGCGGAGGGTCTCCATCGGCGGAATCTCATGGTCAAACTCGAACACCGCCGCCGTCGGCGCGTGCACGTGCGAGTCGATCAACCCGGGCAGCACCATCCGCCCGCCGAGGTCGTGCACCGCCGTGACACCCTCGCGGGCCAGCGCCCGCATCTCGCGCGTCGTGCCCGTCGCGACGATTTTCCCGCCGCGCACCGCGAACGCCTCGCGCACCCTGAACTCCGCGTCGACCGTCACGATCTTCCCTCCGACAAAAACGGCCGCCGGCGGCTCTTGCGCCACGACCGACACCACCGGGGTGAGAACTCCAAAGAAGATAAGGAAAAGGCGCATGGGTGAAAACTGCCCGACGCCGCGGGGCGGCGTAGACGCGCAGGAGCATTCGCGCTTTCGCGTACGTTTCAATTCCGCCGTTGCTGACGCCCACCGTTCGCGAGCAGGCTCCGGATCGCCCCTCATTCCCCCGATGCACTCCCCTGCGATCTCCCGCCGCCACTTCACCACCACGGTCGCCCTCGGTGCCGCGGCCCTCGCGGTCCGCAGCCGCGCCGCAGACCAATCGGGGCTCATCGCCCACCTCGAAAAAGTCACCGTGCTCCGCGGCCGCGACGGCAACGGCCCCACGTGGTTTCACCCGCGCGCCTGCGTCGTCCCGGGCCGCGCCGGCGCACCCGACACGGTGTTCATGACCCTCCAGACCATCGCCGGCTCCGACTACTTCGGCCCGCTCCACTGGATGACGTCGACCGACACCGGGCGCACGTGGACGCCGCCGCAGGTGCTTCCGCCCCTCGGGCGCGTACCTGCCGCCGACGGCGCCGAGGAAGGCGTGTGCGACGTCGTTCCCGAGTGGCACGCGCAGTCCGGCACCGTCCTCGCGATGGGTCACAACGTTTTCTACAAGGGTCCAAAGTTCTCCGCGGACCAGCCCCCGCGCTGGCCCGTCTACGCCGTGTGGCGCGACGGCACCTGGGGTCCGCGCCGCAAACTCGCTTGGCCCGATCCCCGCGGCGCGCAGATCTACTCCAACGGCTGCGGCCAACGCGTCGTCCTCCCCAACGGCGACCTCCTCATCGCCCTCACCTACGGCGCGACCAAAACCGCACCGCGCTCCGTCACGAGCGTGCTCTGCTCCTTCGACGGCGACACGCTCGCGATCAAGCGCACCGGCTCCGAGATTACCCACGACAAGGGCCGCGGCCTCCTCGAGCCCTCGCTCACCGTGTGGAAAAACCGTTTCTACCTCACGATCCGCGCCGAAGACGAACGCGGCTACGTGTCCACCAGCGCCGACGGCCTCGCGTGGTCGCCCAAACAAACCTGGCAATGGGACGACGGCGAGCCGCTCAGTCTCTCCACCACGCAACAACACTGGCTCCCCCACTCCGACGCGCTCTGGCTTGTCTACACGCGCAAAGATCCGAGCAACGTCAACGTGCTCCGTTGGCGCGCGCCGCTCTGGATGGCCCAGGTCGATCCACGCACCCTCCGTCTGCTGCGCGCCACCGAGCGCGTCGTGCTCCCACTCGTCGGCGACGGCGTGAAAGACCCGAACCGCGTCGCGATCATGGGCAATTTTCACCCGCTCAACGTCACGCCCGACGAATCGTGGGTGACGGTCGGCGAGTGGCAGCCGAAGAACGGCATCCACGGCGATCTCCTCCTCGCCCGCATCCGCTGGGCGAAACCCAATGCGCTCATCCCTTCCCGCTGATTTTTCCCGAATGAAACCACCCCGCCTCACCGCGCGTTTCGCCGCCCTCGTTTCCCTGCTCGCCCTCCCCTTCGCGGCCACCTTCGCCGCGACGCCGCCGACCACTCCGGCGCCCAACGCCGCCGACCGCATGTTCGCCGCGTATTTCCGCGTCGAGACGGAACGCCTCGCGAGCGCGTCGCTCGCCGAGATCAAGACCCTCCGCGACTGGACCGACCGGCGCGCGCAGGTTCGCGAGGAACTCTTTGAAATGCTCGGCCTCTCGCCGCGCCCGGAGCAGACCGATCTCAAGGCCACCATCACCGGTCGCGTCGAGCACGCCGAGTTCACCGTCGAGAACCTCCACTTCCAGTCGCTGCCGGGCCTCTACGTGACCGCGAATCTCTACGTCCCGAAAAATCTCACCGCCCGCGCCCCTGCGATTCTCTACGCCTGCGGTCACGCCGAGGTGAAGGACGGCAAGGCGAGCCTGGGCAACAAAACCGGTTACCAGCACCACGGCGCCTGGTTCGCGCGCCACGGCTACGTCTGCCTCATGATCGACACGATCCAACTCGGCGAACTCGCCGGCGTGCACCATGGCACGCGGCGCTTCGGGCAATTCTGGTGGAATTCCCGCGGCTACACCCCCGCCGGCGTCGAGGCCTGGAACGGCCTCCGCGCCCTCGACTACCTCCAGTCGCGCCCCGAGGTCGATCCCGAGAAAATCGGCATGACCGGCCGCTCCGGTGGCGGCGCCTACACGTGGTTTACCGCCGCGCTCGACGACCGCATCAAGGTCGCCGTCCCCGTCGCCGGCATCACCGATCTCCACAACCACGTCGTCGACGGCGTCGTGAAAGGCCACTGCGACTGCATGTTCATGGTAAACACGTATCGCTGGGACTACGCGAAACTCGCCGCGCTCCTCGCCCCGCGCCCGCTCCTCCTCGCCAACTCCGACAAAGACACGATCTTCCCGCTCGACGGCGTGCTCCGCGTGCACGGCGAACTCGCCCGCCTCTACGCGCTGCATAAGGCCTCCGACAAACTCGGCCTCCTCATCACCGAGGGACCGCATAAAGACACGCAAGACCTGCAGGTGCCGGCGTTCCGCTGGTTCAACCGCTGGCTGAAAAACGCGCCCGACCCACTCATCCGCGTCGCCGCCGAAAAACTCTTCGATCCGAAACAGCTCCGCGTCTTCCCCGTCGGCGCGCACCCCGCCGACGAGCGCACCACCAAGATCCACGAAACCTTCGTGCCCCTGGCCGCGCCCGCCCTCCCGACGGACGCCGCCGCGTGGGCGCAGCAACGCACCGCGTGGCTACAGGCGCTGCGCGAAAAATCCTTCCGCGGCTGGCCCGCCGCCGAAGAGCCGCTCGCCCTGGTCCGCCGCGCCGCCCCCGCCGCAGCGGCCGCCGAAACGTGGGACTTCGTCACCCAGGGCCCCGTGCGCCTCGCGTTTACCGTGCAGCGCCCCGCTGGCGGCGCGCCCGTGAAACGCGTGTGGCTTCAGGTGCTCGACCGCGACGACGCCGTTCCCGCCGCGCCCACGGGCCCGGCCGACGCGGCCATCGTGCGCTTTTTCCCCCGCGGCCTCGGCCCGACCGCCTCGGCGCTCGCCGCCGCCGACCAAAACGAAGTGCGCCGCCGCTACCAACTCCTCGGCCAGACCCTCGACGGCATGCGCGTCTGGGACATCCGCCGCGCCGTCGCCGCCCTGCGCACCCGCGAACTCTTCGGCGACGCGCCGATCTCCCTCAGCGGCGTGCGCGACCAGGCCGTCAACGCCCTCTACGCCTCGCTGTTCATCGACGGCCTCGCGTCTGTCGAATTGATCGCGCCGCCCGCCTCGCACATGGCCGGCCCCGACTATCTCAACGTGCTCCGTTTCCTCGACGTGCCCCAGGCCGCCGCCCTGGCCGCGGAACGCCAGCCTGTGCGATGGACGCAGAGCAACCGCGAAGACTGGTCGTGGACGACGAAGGCCGCGCGGACCCTCGGGTGGGCGCCGGACCGGCTGCAGTGGTGATACCAACGTCCCGGAGGTTTCAGACTTCGCCTTTGTCGGCCCGCCCGGTGGGCGGGCAACCCGGCCACCGGCCGGGCCTACAGTCTAAAAACCACAGGGCGTGGGGATCACGGCACGAACGCCGATCCGCCCGGGGTGGGCCGTGCGCTCCGCGCGCGGCTCCACGCGTCACGCGACGACCGCCGATCCGCCGCCCGCGGAGCGGCCGGCCCACCTCGGATCCTAGCCCGGATATTTCACACTCAAATTGATTAAACTTTTGGCGCAGAGAGCACGGAGCCAAGCCCACAGAGCACACCGAGCAGACAAGGTGTTTGGCCTCCGTGTCCTCGGTTC
>JBIKOK010000216.1:0-11389 GCA_044358025.1 Opitutaceae bacterium | reverse complement strand
ACGGTCCGGTGACCGAGGCGACGTTGCTGCAGGCCGATCTGGGGCGCCAGATTGCGCGCGGCGAGGGGTTCACGACGCTCGTCAACTTTCCCCAGACGGCGGCGTTTCTGCGGGTGCGCGGCGGGCAGTTCGATCCGGCGCAGCCTTTTCCCGAACTGTACCAGGCCCCGCTCTACCCGCTGGTCATCGCCGGGGCGCTCCGCGCGCTGCCCGCGGGGCCGCGCGAGAAGCTCTTCGCCTCGCCGCCGGCGCCACCGGACGGATTTGCCGCGGACTATTTTTTGCTCGGGCTCAACGTCGTGCTGCTTTGGCTCGCCGCGTGGCTGACCTTTGACCTGGGCAGCCGGTTGTTCGAGCCCCGGGCGGGCGGGCTGGCCGCGTTTGCGCTGCTGCTGTCGGTGCCGGTTTGGCAACAGACGGTGGCGGTCAACGGCGGGCCGCTGCTGATGGTGCTCGCCGTGGCGGCGTTTTCGATTTGGCAACGCGTCGAGACCGGGACGGGCCGCGCCTCGGTTGCTTGGGTCGGTGCGCTCGGCGTCGCCTGCGGCCTGTTGTTTCTCGCGGAATACTCCGCCGGGGCGCTCGGGCTGGTCGCGCTCGCCGATGTCGGAGGGCGCTTCACGGGCCGCGCGCGCTGGCGGGCGTGCGCCGCGGTCGCGGCCGGGTTTTTCGTCGTGGCCGGCCCGTGGATGGCCCGCAATGTCGCGCTCACCGGCTCGCCGGTCGCGCTCGCGATCCAAAATGTCGCGCTCAAGGCCGGCGATCCCACGGCCGAGCCGGCGACGGTCCGGGCCACGCTTTCCGCGGCGCTGCCGCACCTCGACCTCAACAAGCTGGGCAACAAGACGCTCACCTCGTTGCAGGAGAATCTGAAGTCGCGCCTCTGGTCCGGCGGGGCGATGTGGCTGACGGCGTTTTTCGTCGCCGGCACGCTCTACGCGTTCCGCGTGCCGGCGGTGAACCGCCTGCGGTGGGTGTTCGTCGCGTCGTTCGGGGTGCTGCTGGTCGCCCAGGCCGCGCTCAACTCCGGCGAGAGCGACCGGCTTGTCGCCACCTGGCTCGCCCCGCTGGTGATGATTTTTGGGGCCGGCTTTTTCTTTGTGCTCCTGGGCAGCAATGCGGCGCTCGCGCGCTGGCCGCGGGCCGTGGCCGCCGCGCTGCTGGTCGCCCAGGCGCTGCCGCTCCTCCATGATGCGTTGGAGCCACGCCGGCTCCATTTTCAATATCCGCCCTACCTGCCCGGTCTCTTCCAGGGCATGAAACGGGAGTTGGTCGAGCGCGGCGTCGCGGACCGCTACGGTCTGATGGCCGACGTGCCCGCGGGCGTCGCGTGGTATGGCCGTGCGCGCGTTTGGGCCCAGCCGCCGCGCCTGCGCGATTTCTACGCCATCACACTGGAGCAACCCATCGGCGAGCTGTTGCTGACCCCGCGCACGCTCGACCGGCCGTTTTTTTCCGAACTCAACGCGACACCGCTGCGCCCGGAATCGCTCAGCGCCGTCTCGAACCGGTTCGGTGAGTGGGGCGAGATTTATGCCGGGCTGCTGACCGGCCGGCTGCCGGCCGAATTTCCGCTGCAGCAGCCGACCAAGCTCATGGAAAACCTCTACGTGCTGATCAATCCCGCCATGCCGCCGCCCCGGGGAAAGTAATTGCTTCAGCCAATGCCTTGCGCCTAGCGTCCGCCCACGATTTCCCCCTTCCGGCCCATCGACCGATCATGAATTTTCTCCGTGTAATCCTTGCAGGCGGAATGCTGTGGGCGGCCGTTTCTGCACAGGCGGTCTACGCGCCCGTGCCTGCGCAGGAGCAAGGCAAGAGCTTGGTGCTCAGTGTGCGGAGCGGACTTTCCTACGACACGAACCTGTTCGGCGCCGCCGCCAAGAATGTCGAGAGCTCCGTTTTTCAGATCGCCCCCAAGGCCGCCTACAACGCGTCGTTGACCGACCAGACGTTCCTGGCGCTGAGCTACCAGCTGACTCTCGACCATTTTGATAACCGGCCCGGCGACAAGACCCTCGACAGCCACGAGGTGTCGGCCCGCGTCGCCCATGCGTTTTCGGCGGCAACCAACCTCGATGTGCTCGAGGTCTTCCAAGCCTCGCGCAATCCCGAGTCGCTGCTCAGCGGCGCGCCGATCAATTCCGACCAGTCGAACAACCGCAACGAGGTGAACGTGACCATTTTCACGGCGCCCACGGCGAAGACCGGGCTGACCGGCAAAGCCCGCACGGCGAACACCGATTTTCGCGATGCCGTGCTCTCCCGCAGTCTCGACCGCACGGAGAATCTGTTCGGCGTCTCCGGCAGCTATGCGGTCTTGCCCGAAGTCAAAGCCGTCGCCGAGGCCCGGCATCAGGATGTGTTTTACCGCAAGCTCGGGGAGGCCAAGAACAAAGCCTCCGATTATCTGATGGCCGGGCTCGACTACGCGTTTGCCAAGAAGTTCACCGCCAGCGCCCGGGTGGGTTCCGAGTGGCGCCGCCGCGACGCCGAGCGCAGCACGACGTCGCCCTATGCCGAAGTCGCCGTGAAATACGACTACACCGAGTCGTCGTTTCTCAGCGGCGGTTTCATGTCCACCCTAGAGGAAACGTCCGACACCGCCCGCTTCACCGACAGCAACGTGAACCGCGTCTTCGTCAACGTGCAGCACCACCTCACCGCGTTGATCGCGGTGTCGGGTTCCTTCACCTACGAAGCCTCCGTGTTGCGGGGCCGGCGCGGCGTGAGTGACATCGACGAGGACACCGTCCGCGCCGGCGCCGCGCTCAGCTACCTGCCGACGAAGAACTGGACGGTCTCCGCCAGTTACGACTTGGACCACGTGACGTCCGGCGACCGCGCGCGCGAAATGGTCCGCCATCGCGTCGGCGTGAGCGCCGGCTACGCGTTCTGAGCGCCGCGCCCGTCGTCTGCCGCTCCCATGGTCACCGCCCACGCCAGCAAAGACAGCGCGTCGCTGGCCGATTTCTTTTCCGTCCTGCGGCTGCGCAAAGCGCTCATCGCGCTCATTCTCGCGCTCGTCGTCATCACGACGCTCGCCGTCACGGCGTTTCTGCCGAAGTGGTATCGCGCCACCACGAAGATCCGCGTGGAGAAACCCGAAGGGGCGGTCCAACTGTATTCCGCCCAGGGCGGCGGTGCGGCCGACCCGTATTTCCTGCAGGATCAGTTCAAGATCATGCAGTCGGAGAAGATTCTCTATCCCGTCATCGACCACCTGAACCTCGGGGCCCGGTTCGCCCCGTTGTTTGGCTCGGCGGCGGCACTGCCCAAGGACATCGCCTTCCGCTATCTCGTGGACCAAATGCTCCGGGTCGAGTCGCAGCGCAGTTCATCGCTGATCGACATCAACGTCGACGCCCAGGACGCCCAACTCGGAGCCGACATTGCGAACGACATCGCCCGCACGTATTCGGAGGACCGCATTTCCCTGGCCACGTCGGAGCAGCGCGAGGGCCTCGCGAAGCTTCGCCAGCAACTCGATGCGCAGGAGTTGCTCGTTAAACAGCAGCGCGATGCGGTCGAAAAACTGCGCAAGGACCTGAACATCTCCGGCGTCGATCTCAACGCGCGTTATTCCGACATGGAGATCGAGACGCTGCGCCAGATGCAGAATTCGCTCATCGCGCTGAGCGTCGACGCCATCGGGCGCAAGACGCGCTGGGAGCGGTTCAGGGGCATCGCGCCCGAGGACCGCGCCAATCTCGTCAACTCCGAGCTCATTCCCGACCAGAACATCCAGAATCTGCTCCAAGCCTGGCTCATCTCGGACCAGAAGGTCACGCAGCTCAGAGCGCGGCTCGGCGAGGCCCACCCCGACCTGGTTTCCGCGACGGAGAACCGGGCGAAGACCAAGGAGCAGCTCGACGCCCAGCTCCGGGGCTACGAGAGCGCCCTCGAGATCGGTTACAAGGAGGCCGATGCCCGCGTCGCCGAACTCAAACGCCAGCTCTCGCAGGCGAAAGTCGACCAGATCCTGTCCGCCCGCGAGCGCATGCGCCCGTTCGAGGAGGCCGCCCAAAAACTCGACGACGAAACCCGCCTCGGCACCACGCTCCGCCTCACGCTGCGGCAGCGCGAAATCGATTTTCAGGTTCCGAAGAAAACCATCGAGATCCTCAACACCGCCTTGCCGGCCCGCTTCGCAAGCCGGCCCAATTGGGCGCTGAACACGACGTTCGCCGTGCTCTTCGGCGCGGTCCTGGCCCTCGGCGTGGCGCTGCTGCTCGAGTATTTCGACACCAGCTTCCGCAACGTCGCCGACGTCGAGTCCCGCCTGAAACTTCCCGTGCTCGGCGTAATCCCGTTTCAGCGCAACCCGCTCGGCTCGGTCGATGACGATCCGGCGAACACGGAGCCGTTCCGGGTGCTCCATACCAATCTGAACCTCGCGCTCAAGCCCGGCCAGCCCCACGCCCTCGTGCTGTTTTCGGCCGGTCCCGGCGAGGGCAAGTCGACCACGCTCCACCGGCTCGCCGCGCTGATGGGCGCCGGGGGCGAACGGGTCGTGCTGATCGATTCCGATCTCCGTCGGCCCACGCAGCACCGCCTCGCCAACCGGCCGAAGGGACCCGGCCTCAGCGATTTTCTCCTCGGCCAGCACACCCTCGACGAGGTCACGCAGAAAACGGTGTCGCCCGGCCTCGATTTTATCCCGAGCGGGACGCACGCCGGGTTCACGCTGGGCTTGCTGCACGCGAACCGGCTCCGCGACCTCATCGCGACGCTGCGCGGCCGCTACGACAAGATCGTCTTCGACTCGCCGCCGATCATCGGCGTGTCCGATACCAGCGTGTTGGCGAGTGCCGTCGACGGCGCGGTGCTCCTCATCCAGCACCGGCGCAATCCCCAGAGCATGGTGCTGCGCGCCCAACAAATTGTCGCGAGTCTGAAAACGCCGCTGCTCGGCGTGGTGCTGAACCAAGTCCCGCTGCACTCCGGTGAGGACTACGGGTATTATACCAACAATTACGCCTATTACAGCGACGGTTCCGGCGAGAAAGCCCGTCGGTCGCACGCCTCGTCCGCGCCACGTCCGACGGCCGACAAGCTGGTGTTGAGTGAACGCGGTCCGGAGGAGCAGGGGTAGGGGAGCGGGCCGGCCATTTGCCCATGCAGCTCAGCCCCCATCGCACCGTCCGGGTCTGGATGTTGGGCGGGCTGATTTTTTTTCTGCCGGGCCTCGGGCGCGCGGCCGACGTCCGGGTGGTGGGCTCCGATTTGCTCGGGCTCGAGTTTTCCAAAGCGCTTTACGCCTGCGCCGTCCGCGAAGGGATCCCGCTGGCCGTCGCCTTGGACGGCAGCCGCCCGGGCTACGACCAGCTCAAATCGGGTCGGGCCGACCTCGGCCTGTTGACGCTGCCGGCGGGGGAAAATCCGGACCCGGCCTTGTTCACGTCGGTGCCGCTCGCCTGGCACCGCGTCGTCGTGATTGTGGCCGCGGCGACGCCCCTCGACCGGGTGACGTGGGCGGATCTGGCCGCCGTTTTTGGCCCCGACGTGCCGGTGAGTTACAACCGCTGGGGCGACCTTGGTTTGCGCGGCGAGTGGGAGGGCCGGCCCGTGACGGCGCTCGCGGCGGCCCAGGGCGCGGGGCTTTCGGAGCAGATTTTCCGGCATCTCGTTTTGCAGGATCGTCCGCTCAAGTCAGCGCTGGGCCGTTACACCTCCGCGGCAGACCTGGCGTTCCGGCTCGAGGGGGACGGTCGCGTCCTGGCGCTGGCGGCGGCGCTGCCGCCCGAGGTGGCCGGGCTGAAACTGCTGCCGGTCGCCGTGCGCGCCGAGGATCCCGCTTTTTTGCCGACGCCGGAGAATTTGCAGTCGGGGGACTATCCGTTGCGCCTGGCGCTGCGGGTGGTGTTTCGCCGCGCGGCGGCGCTGCGGGTCCTGCCGGTGGTGCGTTTTGTTTTGAGCGAGGAGGTGGCCCGGGTGTTGGAGCGCGCCGAGTTGGTCCCGGCGCCGGTGTCCGTGAGACGCCAGCACGCGCTGGCCTGGGAGAAAAAGTGATGGGACAAATCTCTGAAAATAGCTGTTGACGGAAGGCGGGTGGTGCGTACTTCTAGCCGCCTGCTCTGCGGGTGTAGCTCAGTTGGTAGAGCACCACCTTGCCAAGGTGGACGTCGAGAGTTCGAGTCTCTTCGCCCGCTCCATTTTGATGGAATCCCCGGTAACCCAAAAGGTTACCGGGGTTTTTAGTTTTTGGAGCTCGGGTTGAGTCCGAAAAGAATTGGCCCAAAGTCCGCAAACGACGCCACGAGTCGCCGAGCGTTTTGGAAGACGCCAACAAGGCAGATACGTGCGGATCGGCAGAACCGGCGTTCGCAATAAGTGGGCGCTAAAGCTTCAGCCGGCGCGCTTTTCTTCGGCGGCTTTGAACTCCGCGAAGGGCTTGTCCCAACCAACTCGACCTTGATCGGAAACCCGTTTTCTACCCCGACAGCTTCGGGACCGAGCCTTCGCGATACGTCTTGGAGGAAGGCGACATCGTCAGGTCGCTCACGGGAACTACCGGCAAAGAGGACTACGGTTTTGCCCTCAGGATGCCGGACTGCGGCCATCCCTTGCTGATGAATCAGCGAATCATGAAGTTCGATGCCATCAGGCGCGACATCATTGATGACGGCGATCTTTTGCCGTACCTGCGCTCTGGGCCGGACGTGAATTTTGGATTCACCGATCAGGTGAATCACCGGTCGAGTTGGATTCTATTCAAAACGCTTCCCTCAGCGCCGATTAGCGTCGATGAGCGGTTCCTCTCTCTGCGCTTTTTAGGATGAACGGGACCGCCAAGCGGCGGAAGACCGGGACCAGCGGATGCGTCAAGGCGGAGGTCTTGGCGCCGGCGGGGCCCGCTGACCTACCACACCGCCCTCGGGGCCGCGTGCTGCCTCGTCGACAGGCTCCGCCCCGGGGCTCGACGCCGAACGGCTTGGAGCGTTGGAGTGGAAGCGTTTCGAACTTCTCGTGACGAGAGACCGCGCCGCGACGGGCGTTCAGGCCGCACGCACGGGGCCGGGCGCCGATGGCGATGTCGACGTCGGGCTGACCCGCGCGGGGAGAGCCGGCCCGTCGGCTACGTCCAGGGCAAGGCCTGGGGGACCGAGCGGACCGGGGGATCGCTCAGCCGGGATCGTGCACCCTCACCTTGAGCAAACCGATTTCACGGGGGCCACCGAGTCCAGCCCACCGCGCTCACCGAGCGGATAAGGTGTTTGGCGCCGTGACCTCGGGGGGAAACGCGGTGCGCTCGGTGCAGCCAATGCTCTCCAGGAAAGGGTGATAGATGCGGGCGAGCCTGCCAATCGGCGGTTGGAAACCGCCGCTCCGTTCCGGGAGCGCGTCGATTTCGAGGCGGGCGCGACCGGTGGGGACCCTGGCGGGAGCCTGCCGGGACGCCGGACGGAGCCTTCCGGGACGCCGGACGGAGCCTTCCGGGACGCTGGTCGGAGCCTTCGGGGACGATTCGAGGACGGTTCGAGGACGATTCGAGGACGATTCGAGGACGGTTCGAGGACGATTCGAGGACGATTCGAGGACGTCGTGGCGGCGGAAGCGCGATCAGATCAGGCCGTCGACCCGGGCGATGGCGCGGAGCCGGGCGATGGCGCGGAGCCGGGCGAGGGGCGAGCGCGGCCGGTGGGTGCCTTGGCCGGAACCGCTCGGGAAGCTGGCGGGATCCTTCCGGGATCCTTCCGGGATCCTTCCGGGAAGCTGGCCGGAACCTTCCGGGACGGTTCGAGGCGGGTTCCCGCCGGTGATGGGAGGCGCGGACGGAATGGGCGAGGGCCACAGGATTGGGGGGAAATCTCGCTTTTGCCCCCACCTGGCCCGGGAAAATCTCACTTTTGCCTCCCCTGGCCCGGGGGAAACCAGCCGTGCCCCCGGGTGGCCCGCGTTGAGGCTGGGCGGAAATCACCGGTCTGCTTGTTTCCCGGCCGAAAAACTCGCTTCGCGCCCTCACCGGCGGGACGCGGGAGCACAACTCTGGCCGGCGACCGCGCCTTCCCGCCCGCCCGTCGCCGCCGGTGGCCGGGCGGCGTCGCGCCGCCGATGAAAAGGGGCGGTCGCTGCGGGAAGTCACCGGACGGGGGGTGGAGGTGCGCCGATCCGTTTGGCTGGGCGTCGCCGAGGCGGCCGCCGCCCCGGGGGAGCGCGGCGGTGACGTCTCCAGGCGTGAGGACGGCGGGAGTTTTCGCCCGTGGCGCGGCGGCGCGAGCCAAGCCGCATTTCTCAACGCACCGTTCCCCGGCTTTAGCAGGGGTGTGTCCGGCGGTATGGGCCTCCGTTTTTATTTCGGAAAATCTCTCCTCATCGGATGCGGGCAGAAGTAAACCGAGCGGTTGGGGGCTCTGCTCCCGCTCCCGTTTGAAGAAGCCCCGATACGGTCGCCGGAGCCGGGCTTTTTTTCATTGGGACAAACCGGGGCGGCGCGGCCCCTGCGGCGGAGCCAGATCGGGTTGGGCCGGCGACTTGGACGGTTCGGCAACTTTTTCTCGCCCGCCGGTCAAGTGCGGCCTTAGCTCGAACGATATGTCGTTCCCCAAGATCACCGGCCGAGCGCTTGCGACCAGTCTAATTGTGTGGGGTGCCTTGACCGCGGTCCGCCTCGGCGGCCAGACGGTTGCGCCCCAACCGACGGCGGCCGAGAATGCAAAGATTCTCCTGAGTCCGTTTGAAGTGCGGAGCCCGCAGGACCACGGCTACCGGGCCGGTTCGGCGGTGACCGGCACGGGCACCGCCGGCCTGATCAAAGACACGCCGCTGAACATCAGCATCGTGTCGCAGGACTTGATCGCCGACCAAGCGGGCAACCAATTGGTGGATGTGTTGCGCGGCGCCAGTTCGGTGTCGCTGCACGTCAAAGACGAGACCCAGATTTTGATCCGGGGCTACACCGGTCCGCAGTTTGTGAACGGGCTGCCGGCCGGCAACGGGCTCACCCTTTACGATGTGGACCGCATCGAAGTGGTGAAGGGCCCCAATGCGGTGTTCGCGGGCGTGTCCAATCCCGGCGGCACGGTCAACCTGATCAAACTGAAGCCGAGTTTCGTGCCGCGGCACTCGGTGGACGTGAGCTATGGTTCTTTCTCCCACAAACGCGCCGTCGTGCGCACGGCCGCGCCGTTGCTCAAGGACAAGCTGGCCTACAGTTTTGTCTACGGCGTCACCGATGAGCAGAGCGAGATCGACTTCATGTATACGCGCGAGCGCTTCTTCAGCCCGGGCCTGACGTGGAAACCGACCGACCGGCTGACGTTTACCGCGCGCTACAGCAACCTCGACCGCGAAGCGGGCCGGCGGCCCCATACGGTGATCAGCCACCCGCTGTTCCAGCAACGCGACCGCGAGGCGATCCAGCTCTACGACAAACTCGGCCTCGCGCGTCCGGCCAGTTATCCGCAGGTGGAAAGCGGCGCGGTGCTGAACCCCGCCGGCCAGCCGATCGTCAACACCCGCCCGGCGCCCGAGACGGTCGACGCGTTTATGGCGCGCACCCTGGGGACCAATGTCGCGCAGTATCCCGGCGTGTTTTCGCGCGATTTTTTTCCGAGCGATTCGTTTAACTACAACGGTCCCGACGGCCGCGACAACTATATGAACCAGACGACGACGCTGGAAGGCGAGTGGGTGGCGTCGCGGGCGCTGGCGGTGCGGGGGATTTTCCAACAGGTGGACAGCAACCGCATGCGGCGCGAGTTCAACGGCCTGCGCCCGGTGGCCGGCCAGCGGTTGCGCAGTTCCATTTCGGACTTCAAGCCCGGTGGGGTGATTTTTTCCGCGCGATTGGAGGCTGCGGCCAAACTCGATCTGCGCGCAGCCGGGAAACACGATCTGCTCGTTGGCGTGCAGCATGACGGGGCCAAGGATGTGATCAGCGCCAACACGGTCGCGACGTCACGGATTTTCACTTACAACCCGTCGACGGGCCCCATTCCCAGTCTGCTCCAGCTCCTTCGCGACCAATACGGCCCCGGCTACAACGAGCCGGGCGTGATCCGCAAGGGGGGCGGCCATTCGAATTCGGCCTACGGGGTGCTCCAGTCCTCGTTCTTCGGGGACCGCCTCCGCACGCTCGTCGGCGGACGGCGCATCGTGAATCACCGGCCGACGGACGACAATCGCGATGGCAAGGACGAGGATTTCGCCACGACGAAGGTGTTGCCGCAATTCGGCGCGCTCGTGCGGCTGGCGCCGCCGCTCAGCCTCTACGCGAGCATCAGCAAGACCTTTGTGCCGCAGCGGCAGCAGTCGGCCGACCTTGCGGCGATCCGCGCGAGCCAAGGTGATCCGACCGCGGCGGGCTATCGTCCGCCGGCGGTGATTCCGACGCGGTTTCTCGCGGCCGATCTGCTCGGCAAGGGCTGGGAAGTCGGCACCAAGATCGACCTCGGCGAGGGGCGTCTGCTCGGCACGGTCAGCTATTTTTCGAACGGGGAGTCTTCGCGCCTCGATATCGATACCGTCAACCAAGTCCTGTACCAGCTGCCGGGCGGGACGGTGCGGATCGCGGCCGGCGAGACGCGCACGCGGGGGGTCGAGTCGGAGTGGGTGTGGACGCCCCGGTTGAATTACCAAGTGCTGCTGAGCGGCAGTTATTTCTTTCAGAAGAACGAAATCACCAATCCGGCCGAGCCGCGGGAGATCGGTTCCCATCTGGAATCCGTGCCGCGCTACACGGTCAGCCTGTGGAACAAATATACGTTCACGACGGGTACGCTGCGCGGGGCCTACGTGGGCGGCGGGGTGACCGCGCTGGGCGAGACCTATGTGCACCCGAGTTGGACGGTGCCGGTGAAAAGCGACGCCGTGGCCCTCGTGGATTTCCTCGCCGGCTACGCGACGAAGCTCGGCGGCGTACCGGTGGATTTTCACCTCAACGTGCGCAACGCGGCCGACCGGCACTACCTCAACAGCACGTTTCAATACGGGGAACCGCGGACGTATCGCGTGGGCGCCCGGTTGACCTTCTGAGTGGGTCCGCCGGCGGTGGCTTAAGCCAATTCGCGATCACGTTGAGGCTAATCGGCCGGAAGGTAGGAGACGAATCTGCCGGAAGGTAGGAGCCTGCTTGCAGGCGATTCAGATCGTAGCCATCGCCTGCAAGCAGGCTCCTACCCATCGCCCGCAAGCAGGCTCCGACAAATCGCCCGCAAGCAGGCTCCTACAAATCGCGTGAATCTCAGCTCGAAAGCGAACGGGCATCAGCCTTCGGCGATGCAGTAGAGGGAGTCGTGGCCGCGGAGAAAGCGTTCCCGGTCTGCCAGCACGGGCGAGGCGTCGATCTTGTCGGTTCGCGATCAAGGTGAGACGAATCGGCCGGAAGGTAGGAGACGAATCTGCCGGAAGGTAGGAGCCTGCTTGCAGGCGATTCAGATCGTAGCCA
>JBIKOK010000407.1:0-3319 GCA_044358025.1 Opitutaceae bacterium | reverse complement strand
CCGTTTGGGGGCCGGTGCAGTTTGTTCGAGCATGCGTGGAAGCGGGACGGGCGGACGGCGGCGGTGGCGGATTTGGTGGAGCAGCGGGCGGCGCTGCTGTTCCGGGCGCCGGCGGTGGTGGCGGGGACGGGCGGAGGCGGGGCGGAGGGCTCGCCGTGGGCGATCGGGCCGACGTGGGCCGAGGCGCGTGCGTTTCTGGGGGACCGGATGGGGCTGGAACGGCCGGTGGCGGCGGGCGGTCCGGCGGGGCCGAAGCGGATCGGGCTGCCGCGGGCGTTGACGACGCATTCGCTGTATCCGCTCTATGCGAACTTTTTTGCGAGCCTGGGGTGGGAGGCGGTGTTGTCGGGGGTCGATGCGGACGGGGATCTGAAGTCGAATGCGGGTTTTTGTTTCCCGGCGCAGTTGGCGCATGGGGCGGTGTTGGATCTGGCGCGCCAGAAGGTGGACCTGGTTTTTCTGCCGCACATCACGCGGATGCCGCACCCGAATGCGTGCCGGGATTCGCTGTTGTGTCCGATCACGCAGGCGAGTCCGTATTTTTTGGCGAAGGCGTTTCCGCAGACGCACGTGTGGTCCCCGGTGCTGGATTTTTCGGCCGGCTACGAGGGGTGCACGGGGCTGACGGAGCTGGCGGTGCGCGAGCTGGGGATCGTGCGGGAGGCGGCGGAGGCGGCGTGGGGGCGGGCGGTGGGGGCGCAGCGGGAGGCGGAGGCGGCGATGCGGGAACTGGGGCGGCGGGCGTTGGCCGAGGCGGTGGCGGGGGGGCGGCCGGCGTTGCTGCTGGTGGGGCACAGTTACAATGCGTTCACGCCAGAGGCGTCGCAGTCGGTGGGGCGCAAGCTGGCGAGCATGGGGGTGACGGCGATTCCGGCGGACTGCCTGGAGGCGGAGCGGCCGGGGCCGACGGCGTGGCATTTTGCGAACCAGATGATGAACGCGGTGGCGCTGGCGAAGCGGCATCCGAATTTGTTTCTGCTCGGGGTGAGCAATTTCAGCTGCACGATCGATGCGTTTACGCATGCGATGCTGGCGGCGGAGCTGGGGGCGAAGCCGTATCTGTTGTTGGAGATCGACGCGGCGACGGCGGACGCGGGGGTGCAGACGCGGCTGGAGGCGTTTTTGGACATTGTGCGGAACTACCGGGCGGGGGTGGCGGGGGCGCGGCGGGGGTTTACGCCGGCGCGGCTGGCCGGGCACGGGCAGGTGATCCGTTCGAACGGGGAGCGCGTGGCGCTGACGGACCCGCGGGTGAAGCTGTATCTGCCGAATTTTTCGACGTATCACACGCAGGCGTTGGGGCTGGCGATGCACTGGCTGGGGCTGCACCCGGGGACGCTGGCGCCGCTGGCGCGCGCGCAGCTGGAGCGCGGGCTGCGGCACACGTCGGGGCGGGAGTGCCTGCCGTTGCCGCTCTGTGTCGGGCAGATTTTACAGATCCACGAGCAGCGCGGGCCGGGGGAGATCGTGGGGTTCTACACGGTGCACGGGGGGGCGCCGTGCGTGAGCGACGCGTATGAGGGGTACTTCGAACGGTTGATCGTGGAGCAGGAGTTGCCGGATGTGTTTGTGCTGAATGCGAAGGCGGAGAACGACTACATGGGTTTCCCCTCGGAAACGCTGGCCCGGCACATCGGCCCGGCGATCATTTTGGCGGACCTGCTGGTGGAGATCGACCATGTGCTGCGCGTGGCCGGCGGACCGGGGAGCGTGCGGCGGTTCCAGAAGGAGTGGCTGCGGTTTGCGGCGACGGTCGATTCGCTCGACGAATTCAATTTCCGGCTGCCGTCCCTGGTGCGGCGGTTGGCGGCGCTGCCGCGGGTGTGCGATCCGGCGGGGTGTCCGCGGGTGGTGGTGACGGGAGATTTTTTCACGCGGTTCAGTCCGTTTTTCATCGAAGGGGTGCGGGATGTATATGCGGCGCGGGGGATCATTTTGAAGCCGGTGGATTTGGCGGATCTGGTGTTGTACGGGGCCTACGACGGGGTCGCGGGCACGGCGCACACGTGGGGGATGAAGCCGGGCCATCTGGCGTTCGCGAAGGCGTGCACGCGGATATTCCAGCCGGACGGCAAGGAATACCTGCAGCGCTGGATGGCCTACCAGACGCAGCGGCGGACCGAGCAGTCTTACCGGGGGATTTTCCGCGAGAGCGGCTGGCTGGTGGCGGGGGACAACGATGTGGCGACGCTGTTCGACCGGGCGGCGGAGCATGTGTCGCCGACGATCTTCGGAGAAACGATTCCGGCGGTGGGGAAAGGGATCGGCGCGGCGGCGGAGGGTTACGACGGGACGCTGCTGATCGGGCCGTTCAACTGTCTGCCGTACCGGATCGCGGAGGCGATTTTGGCGCCGCTGAGCCAGCGGCAGGGGATTCCGATGCTGACGTATGAGAGTGACGGTTACGCGGTGGCGCCGGCGGTGCTGCGGCAGGTCGAGGTGCATATCCAGCAGGTGCTGGAATGCGCGGCGCGGCGGCGGGCGGGGGCGGAGACGGGCGGGGCCTACGGGGCGAAGGCTTCGTCGTCGGGCGTGTGAAATTTCCGGTCGGGGCCGGCGCTGGTGATGGTCATGCGGGTGCCGCTCTCAGCGTGGAAGAAAAACGGGGTGCCGTAGCGGTCGAGGAGTTCGCCGGTGGGGCGGCTCACGGCGGGATGGTCGGGCGGGATCAGGGCGAGGCGCAGTTTGTTTTTGCCGGTGAGGACGGCGGTGATTTCGGCGTTGGTGCCGACGGGGTTGCCGTCGCGGGGGAAGTTGGTGCGGAAGGTGTCGAGGATATCGGCCACGACGCGGAGGTCGGCGCGGAGGCTGGTGTTGGGGGCGTTGAGGGTGTCGGCGAGGGGGCTGCGTTCGGCGGGAGCGGGCGGCGGAGCGGGGATGAGAGAGGGGGGATTGGAGATTTGAGAGGCGGGCGCGGGGGCCGAGGTCGAGTCGGTGGCGGGCGACGCGGGCCAGAAATACCACGCGAGGAGCGCGAGGATGAGGGCGCTGAGGACGACGGTGGGGGTGAGTCTTTTCACGATGGGTGGGCGGGGAGGGGGTGGGCGCAAAAAAGCGCGTTGGGGTCAACGCGCTCGACCTCGGAGCCGCGCGCGGAGCGCACGGCCCACCCCGGAAGCAAACGAAGCCAAGGTGGGGTTTCGCGAAGCGGCGACCGCGGAAGCAGACGAAGCCAAGGTGGGGTTTCGCGAAGCGGCGACCGCGGAAGCAGACGAAGCCGAGGTGGGGTTTCGCGAAGCGGCGACCGCGGAAGCAGACGAAGCCAAGGTGGGGTTTCGCGAAGCGGCGACCGCGGAAGCAGACGAAGCCGAGGTGGGGT
>JBIKOK010000406.1:0-3339 GCA_044358025.1 Opitutaceae bacterium | reverse complement strand
GTCGAACATGAGTTGGAGGCTACCCGGGATGGGCCCGGCGGTGAGTCCGAGCCGCGCGCCGCCGATTTCGATGATCGTGGTCTGCGAGCCGTAGACTTGAAACGACGCGAACGTCACCTCGCGCCCCGAACCGCGCAGCGGGCGAGACCACTCCTTGCCGGCATCAAGCACGAGCGTGTCGAGGTTGTCACGGAGTGCCTTGGACGCGCCTGCGAGGCCGCTGGCCGGCAGCGCGTCGACGGCGAATTTTGAGGGCACGAGCTTGGCCACCTCACCCGGCTTGGTCGTGTCCTGCAGACGCAAGAGCCCCAGCGGAGCCGCCACGCGAGCCGGCGTGGCGGCCGGTTGCGCACCAAAGCCAACCACGGGAAGGAGCGAAAAACCAACGGTGAGGGCGTGAATTTTCAGCGGTGATGTTTTCATGGAATTTTCGGGTGCGAACCGTGAGAGAGAATTCACTTACTGATTTCGAAAAGAGAGGGTGTTTTTTAATGGCTCACCCCAAACCCCAACGCCTGACCCTGTCGGCTGGGTTCTGTCGGCTGGGTTTCTGTCGGTTGGGTTGACCCTGCCGGCTGGGTCTTCAACCGAGCAGCGCGAGCGTCACGGCTCGCGGGGGTTTTCCTCCCAGCTCAATCCGGGGAGCAAGTTGCGCTTCGGATCCCACTCCATGTTCCGATCCAGCGACGTCGGATTCAGGTAGTAGGTGAACAGGATCGTGCAAGTTTTGGTGTCTCGCGGATCAATTCCGATGTCGCCTGTGATCCTGCCATAGTTTGCCGCTACAATCCTTCCGTTTTGTTCAACCGTGCGCACCCGGACGAAGTAGCCCTGTTCATGCTCCTTCGTCATGTCGAAAGTCTGCTCGGGCTTCTTGCCGCTTCTAGGATCGCGGTTAACAAAACGTATCGTATGCGGAGCGGCATAGCCAGCTTCAGGGGCGGATCGCTCCCAACGGAAACTCGAATAATGACCCACGGCAGGTGAATGCATGCGCACCAACCCATCAAGCGGCTGCGCAAATGTCACGTCCGCCTCCACCGTGAAGTCGAACCAGTCTTTGAAGTCGCGCCGCACCTTGAAAGTAAGATCGGAGTTTTGACCTTTGCCGTATGGCGACACCCAATCTCCTTTTTCAAGGTCATAGCCGCACGACTGGTCAAGCGCTGGGATTTCTGCCCGCACCCGCTTCGCAAATAACGCCACGGGCTTTAATATCGGGCGCAGGTTGGTCGTGTAAGTGGCGTTCCACGGCTCCCAACGACCATTTTCGAGCCCGCTAAATCCCTTGAAGGAAAATCCGCCGCGGTAAAATCCCTCTTTGTTCACCCCTCCGCTCATCACGCCGTCGGTTTGGCCTTCGCCGAAAAATATTCCCTCGGCGTTGGTGAGGCCTTCAACCTGGATGGCGTTTCTCGTCGCTGGTTCCATGAAGTTGAGCGTCACCATGGCGCCCGCCATGGCAGCGCCCTGCTCGTCGAGCACCTTGACCGTGAGTTTGGCCCGAGGCATCTCGGTCCTCCGTTTGACGGCATCCACGGCTGCGACGCAAAGCAGCGCTCCCAGGCAAATCAGCAGTTTTGTTTTCATGGTCATTGGTTCGTGAGCGCACTGAGTTTGACGTAAAATCGGGCGAGGTAGAGATAGGCGACCTCGCGCATGTCGCTGTGATGCCAGTTCGGCACTGCCACTCCGGTTGTGTTGTTCACGCCTCGGACACTCGGCCACTGAGCAGCGGTCGCGAACTCAGCGGGCATATTGTACTGTCTGGTGCTGGGTATCGTCGAGAAAGCGAGAGGGTTGGCGCCCACCGCCAAGCTCAACGCCGGGATGGCCTCGTTGAGGATTTGCGAACGCTTGACCGGATCGGCCGCAATGGCGTTGCCAGCCGTCGCTCCATAGAGGCTAAAAATCCAGCTCGGACCGATGTAATTGGCGGGATCGCTGTTCGGCGGCGACATCCGTTCAATTCCGGCGACCACACCCCATCCCGGCTCGAACAGCGGCTGGCGACGCAGCAGCGCATCGGACATCGTGCCGAGTTCGCCCGGCGTTTTAACGGCGCGGGCAAGATACGCGCTATTCCATTTCCAATAAACCGGATCGGTGTCCAAAATTGGGTCTTTCAGGTTGAAGCCCCAGCCGCCGTAGTCGCTGCCGGCGTGCACCACGCTGAGGATATTGAGCTTATTTCCTTTTGCCTTCTCTTGGATCACCCAAGCAAACGAACCGGGAGCGCGCATGTTTTCGATGATCGAGCCGTTGACCGTGCCGTCGTAGCGAGCGAGCACCTCCTCCGTGCTGGAATAAAAATTATGCACCACCCCCGCCGCGCCGGTGAAGCGGTTGCGCCAAGTAAGGGTCGCACGCGCGTCGGTTCCACCATTAAACGCCTCATACCAATGTGCCGACCAAAGCGAAGCGGGATAATCGCGCCACGCCGCCGGCACCATGCCCGTAATATCGTCAGCACTGCTGCCGTCGAAGCTCTCGCGGGACATCGCCGCATCGATCAGGCAAGCGCTGCTCACGCTCAGGCCGTGATCGGCGACGGCACTGGAGATGATGAGGGCGGCGGCGCTGTGCCCAGCGATGGTCTTGGTGCCCGCAAGGGCGTTGAGCTTGGCCGTCAGCACGGGAGCCGTCGTGAAGGCATTGCGCGCGGCGCTGTGGTAGTCGTAAACCAAGTCGTTGCCGTCGCTGTAAGGGTCGCCATACCACGACACACCCACGAAGCGGGCCTTGGACTGGCTCAAATACATCCGCTTGAACACCTCTGATTGCCAGCCGCGCATTCTTTGCCCGCCAACATTCGAGCCCACCACGAAGACGAACCATTTTCCATTGGTGAGGATGTCAGGGAAATTCGTCGGTTCGCTCAAGCTGGTGGGCTTGCCAAGATCGCTATTGCGCACAGCCAGATCGCCCGCCAATCCGGTGGGGGCATCCGCACCGTCGCGCAAGTTGATGCGGCGATACATGTCTTCCACCGGACCGATACTCAAGGGTAGCTCCGTTTGGACGACCACGACGCCATTTTTCTCCACGGTCAGCACGAGCGGGGCGGTCGTTGCTGCCCTCGCTTCGACCAGCAATATGCCGCCATTTCCGCTAAACACGGCCGGATGAAAGTCCGGGCAGAGTGCGAATAGGTCGATCCCGAACGCGGTAACTCCAGTTACCTTGGCTCCTTCAATCGATGCGGTTAGTTGCATCGGATTGATGCCATACGCAGCAAACTTATTGCCCCAGTCCTGAGTTTGAACCGTCTGCGCCTCGGCGCGGGTAAGCTTCGTCCAAACAATGCCCACCGCGCCCTCGGCATGTTTTAGTCTATAG
>JBIKOK010000047.1:0-37598 GCA_044358025.1 Opitutaceae bacterium | reverse complement strand
CCTCGCGCTCGCCACCGCCGCCTACGCTTCGAAAGAAAAACCCGTCATCGGTCTCTCCCTCGACACGCTCAAGGAGGAGCGCTGGCAGCGCGACCGCGACACCTTCACGGCCGCCGTCGAAAAACTCGGCGGCACGGTCCTCGTCCAATCCGCCAATAGCGACGACACTACTCAGGTCCGCAACGTTGAGTCCCTCATCAGCCGCGGCGTCGATGTCCTCGTTATCGTCCCCCACAACGGCTCCGCGATGACCCGCGCCGTCAAATCCGCCAACGAGGCCAATATCCCCGTCATCGCCTACGACCGCCTCATCCTCAACGCCTCGATCGACTACTACCTCAGCTTCGACAACGTGAAGGTCGGCGAGGCCCAGGCCGCCTACGTCGCCGCCCGCCTCCCCCAAGACCGCAAGGCCCGCATCGTCCGCCTCTACGGCGCCCCCACCGACAACAACGCGAAGATGTTCAAGCAGGGCCAGGACAACATCCTCCTCCCACTCATCGCCGCCGGAAAAATCGAAGTCGTCCACGAAGACTGGGCGCTCGATTGGAAACCCGAGAACGGCAAGAAAATCATGAACGCCGCGCTCACCAAGGCCGGCCGCGCCATCGACGCCGTCGTCGCCTCCAACGACGGCATCGCCGGCGGCGCCATCCAAGCCCTCACCGAGGACGGCCTCGCCGGCAAAGTCCTCGTCACCGGCCAGGACGCCGACCTCGCCGCCTGCCAACGGATCCAGCGCGGCACCCAGGCCATGACCGTTTACAAGCCCCTCAAAAACCTCGCCACCCTCGCCGCCCAAGTCGCGATCGACGTCGCCAAAGGCAAAAAACCCGCCGCCGCCGGCTCCCTCGACAACGGCGCCAAGCAGGTCCCCGCCGTTTTCGAAAAAATTATCAGCGTCGATAAATCCAACCTCGCCACGACCGTCCTCGCCGACGGCTTCCACAGCGCAGCGTCACTCCGCTGAATGACCAAGGCCCAGGGCCCGATGACCCATGCGTGAGCACCCGAGTCCGGCGCCCCATCCGAAAAACGGGACCTTGGACCTGGGTCAGGAGTCCTGGGAAAAACCCCTCCTCGAAGCCCGGGGCCTGACCAAAAAATTCCCCGGCGTCACTGCCCTGCGGGACGTCGCCTTCGACCTCCGCCCCGGCGAGATCCACGCCCTCTGCGGCGAAAACGGCGCGGGCAAGTCGACCCTCATCAAACTCCTCGCCGGCATCCACCCGCACGGCTCCTACGAGGGCGAACTCCGCGTCGACGACCGCGCCGTCGCCTTCCACTCCGTCCGCGACGCCGAGGGCGCGGGCCTCGCCGTCATCACCCAGGAATTTGCCCTCATCGAGGAACTCAGCGTCGCCGAAAATATTTTCCTCGGCCGCGCCCCGCGCTGCGGCCCGGGCGGTCTCCGCGTCGACTGGCTCGAGATGCACCGCCTTGCCGCCGGGCTCCTCGCCGACTTCGGCCTCGCGCTTGCGCCCGAAACCCCCGTGCGCGAACTCGGTATCGGCCAAAAGCAACTCGTCGAAATCGTCCGCGCGATCGACAAAAAATCCCGCGTCCTCGTCCTCGACGAACCCACCGCCGCGCTCACCGGACAGGAAGTCGCCGTCCTCCTCGACCACCTGCGCCGCCTCCGCACGCAGGGCACGGCCTGCGTCTACATTTCGCACAAACTCGACGAGGTCTTCGCCCTCGCCGACCGCATCACCGTCCTGCGTGACGGCGCCAGTATCGTCACCCTCGTGACGCACGCCACCACGATCCCCGCCGTCATCAACCACATGGTCGGCCGCGCGCTCTCCGACCTCTTTCCCCGCCGCGCCGCCGGCCCGCGCCCCGAGGTTCCGCTCTCCGTGCGCGCCCTGTCCGTCGCCCCCGCGAAACACGCCCCGCCGTTTCTGCGCGACCTCTCCTTCGATCTCCACGCCGGCGAAGTCCTCGGACTCGGCGGCCTGATGGGCGCCGGTCGCACCGAACTCCTCATGCACCTCTTCGGCGCCTGGGGCCACCGCGTCTCCGGCGACGTCACCCTCCGCGGTCAACCCTTCGCCTCGCCCACGCCGCGCGACGCCATCGCCCGTGGCCTCGTGCTCGTCAGCGAAGATCGCAAACGCTACGGCCTGATCCTCGCCCAGTCGATCGGCTTCAATCTCTCGCTCTCCAGCCTCGTCCGCTTCACCCGCGCCGGCGCCCGCCTCGACGCGCCCGCCGAACACGTCGCCAACCACCAGTTTTTCACCTCCCTCCGGATCAAAGCGCCCGACCAGCACGCCCGCGTCGGCGGCCTCTCCGGCGGCAACCAGCAAAAAGTGGTCCTCGGCAAGGCGCTCATGACCGGGCCCACCGTCGTCCTGCTCGACGAGCCCACCCGCGGCATCGATGTCGGCGCAAAACTCGAAGTCTACGAACTGATCAACCGCCTCACCGCCGAGGGCAAAGCCGTGATTCTCGTCTCGAGCGAACTCCCCGAGCTGATGGGCATGAGCGACCGCATCCTCATGCTGGCCGAGGGCCGCATCGGCGGCGAATTCACCCGCGCCGAATTCTCCCAGGAAAAACTCCTCGCCGCCGCCATGGGCCGCCGCGCCGCTGCCGCGGCGAATGACCAAGGCCCAAGGACCAATGCCCAATGAAAAACTCCCACTACGACCTGGAGGAACGAACCGCGATTTTCGGCGAGGCCGTGATCGAGTTCTGTCTTTCGCTGCCCGCCAACGCCGTGACTGCGCCGATCATCAACCACCTTGTCCGTGCCGCCACGAGCATCGGGGCGAACTACTGCGAAGCCGATGAAGCGGAATCCAAACGCGACTTCCGCCACAAAATTGCGATCTGCCGCAAGGAGGCCAAGGAAACCAAATACCGGCGCCGGATGATCGCGAAGGCGGCACCCGCTCAGAAATCTCCCGCCCGCACGCTCTGGCGCGAAGCCAAAGCACTGCACCTCATCTTTTGCGCCGCCATCCGCACGACCGATCAAAACCTCCGCAAAGAACGAGCGACCCCATGAAAGCCCATCCGCTACCCCTTGGTCCTGGGGCCTTGGCCCTTGGTCCTTCCTTCACTGCCCCATGACCTCCCGCCCCGCTCCTCAACTCCTCGCCCTCCCCCTCGCTCTCCTCGCGATTGCCGTGTTCTTCGCGGTGAAGGAACCCGCCTTCCTCGGCCCGCGCAACCTCACCCAGCTCATCGTCGAGTTCTCCATCGTCGGCACGCTCGCGCTGGGGATGTTCATGATCCTTCTGACCGGTCAAATCGACTTGTCCGTCGGCAGCGGCGTCGGGCTGGTCGGCGGCATCGCCGCCGTGCTCGTCTTCCAACAGGGCTGGCCCGCCCCGCTCGCGATGCTCGCCGCCTTCGGCGCCGCCCTCCTGCTCTGGTTGCTCATGGGCGCGCTCATCGTCAAGCAGCGCATCCCATCGTTCATCATTACGCTCGGCGGCCTGCTCATCTTCAAAGGACTCTTTTGGCTCGTCATCCAGAACTCCACCGTCCCCGTCTCCCGCGGCGACCAGGATAATCTCTACTCGCTGCTCACGACGTATTACCTCCCGCCTCAAGCCGGCCTCGCCCTCGCCGCCTTCGTCGCCGCCACCTTGGCCGCCCTCGCGTGTTCTTCTCGCTCGGCCCGGATCGCGCACGGTCTGCCCGTGCCTCTGGCCGCCCGCGTCATCGCGCAATGGCTCGTCACCACCGCCGCCGTCGTCGGCCTCGTCGTCGTCTTCAATCATTTCCGCGGCGTGCCGCTCTCGCTCCTCGTCCTCTCCGCCACCGCCGGCACCGTGTATTTCCTCACCCAGCACACGCCCTTCGGCCGCTACCTCTATGCCATCGGCGGCAACGAGGAGGCCGCGGTCCTCTCGGGCATCGCCGTCCACCGCGTGCTCATCGGCGCCTATGTGCTCATGGGCGTGACCGTCGCCCTCACCGGTTTCATGACCACCGCCTACTCCGGCTCTTCGACCACCACCGTCGGCGACCTCATGGAACTCGACGCCATTGCTGCGTGCGTCATCGGCGGCACCGCTCTCAAAGGCGGCCGCGGCACCGTCTGGGGCGTAATCTTCGGCGCCCTCATCATGACCGCCCTGCTCAACGGCATGACCCTCCTCGCCGTCTCACCCGAGGCCAAGTTCATCGCCCGCGGCCTCGTCCTCACGCTGGCCGTGTGGATGGACGTGAGACTCGGGCGGTAGAGCGGACTTCCGCCCCCGCCCCTCCGCTCAGAAGAACTTCTTCGCCTTCTCGAAAAAGCTCTTCGAGGTCGGTTCGGCCGCGTCGCCGCTCACGCGCGCGAACTCCTCGAGGATTTTCCGCTGTTCGCCCGAGAGCGCCTGCGGCACCTCGACCTGCACCCGCACAAGTTGGTCGCCCTGCTTCCCTCCGCGCAGGCTCGGCATGCCCTTCTCGCGCAACCGGAACGTCGTGCCGCTCTGCGTGCCCGCCGGGATCTTGAGCGAGCCTTTGCCGAACAACGTCGGCACCTCGATCGGCCCACCCAGCGTCGCGAGGGTAAACTTGATCGGAATCTCGCAGAACAGATCCTCGCCCTGTCGCTCAAACAGCTCGTGCTCTTTCACGGACAGCACGATGTAGAGATCGCCCGCGCTGCCGCCAGCCATCCCCGCCTCGCCGTTGCCCGTTGAGCGCAGCCGCGAACCGGTGTCGACGCCCGCCGGGATGCGCACATTGAGTTTCGTGCTCTTCGCGACGCGACCGTCGCCCCGGCACGCCGTGCACGGTTTCTCGACCTTGGTGCCCGCGCCCGCACAGGTCGGACAGGTCTGCGTAAACGTGATGATCCCGCCCGAGCGGCGAATTTGTCCCGCGCCGCGGCAGGTCGGACACGTCACCCGCCGCGAGCCAGGCTCCGCTCCGGAGCCGTCGCACCGCTCGCACGCCATGTTCTTCCGGAACGAAATTTCTTTTTCCATGCCGCGCGCCGCCTCTTCGAGCGTGATCTCAAGATCGTAACGCAGGTCCGCGCCGTCACGGCCGCCGTCGCGCCCACCCCCGCCGCCGCCGAACATCTCTTCGAAAATCCCGCCGCCCCCGCCGCCCCCGCCCTGCTGGCCGAAGACCTCGCGGAAAATGTCGAACGGGTCGTGAAACCCGCCGCCTCCGCCGCCGGGTCCGCGGGGCGCGCCGGCACTGCCGTCGAACGCCGCCGAACCATACCGGTCGTAAGCCGCACGCTTGTCCGCGTCGCTCAACACTTCGTAGGCGTGGGAGACCTTCTTGAACATTTCCTCCGCCTCCTTGTTGCCGGGATTCTTGTCCGGGTGAAATTGCACGGCCTTCTTGCGGTAGGCCTTTTTCATTTCCTCCGCGGTCGCAGTTTTTTCAACGCCGAGCAACTCGTAGTAGTCTTCTTTCGCCATGATGAGTCAGTCCCGATTTAGGAATTTTTGGCGGGACCGCCCGACACGATGACCGACGCGGGCCGCAGCAAACGGCCGTTGAGGGTGAAGCCCGTGCGCACGACCGTGAGCACGCTGCCCTCGGACACTTCGGCACTCGGCTGCGCGGAGATCGACTCGTGCAAATTTGCGTCGAACGGCAGTCCGGCCGGACTGATTTCCTTGATCCCGTGCGAGGTGAGCGCCGACTTCAGCTGCGACAACACCATGTCGACTCCGCCTGCGAGCGACTTCGCGTCGGCGCCCGGCTGCTTCGCGGCCGCCACGGCCAACCCGAGATTATCCAGCACCGGCAACAGGTCTTCCAGCACCCGCGACGTGGCAAAAAGCCGCAGTTCCTCTTTCTCGCGCACCGTGCGGCGCCGGAAATTCTCCAGGTCGGCCACCGTCCGCACATAACGGTCGAGGTTGGCCGCGGCCTCCTGTTTGGCCCCGGCGAGTTGCGCGAGAAGTTCGGCGGATTGCGCCGCCTCGGGTCCGGGCACGGCAGGATTGTTCGCCGGTTCGGCGCTGGCTGTGGTATTCAAAGATTCGTTGGTTTCGGGCTCAGGCATGGTGCAAAAGGTCGCGCACTCAACTACGGCTTTCGGCTTTCTTCAAGTTTCTCCCGCAGCCCCTTGAAAAGCTCGGTCGCCGTCTGTCCGGCATCCTTGAGCAATTCCGGGCCGCGCGCCGACGCCCCCTGCACGGCCACCCCGAGCGCCCGGCCAAAATCTCCCGGCACCCCTCCGACCAACGCGGGCGCGAGATTCGCCGCGGCGAGCCGGCGCACCACCTCCGGCACCAGCAGCTGCTTGGCGCCCGTGAGGTTGTCGTAATGCTGGTCGAGCCCGATTGGGAACGCCTCCACGACCGGCTTCGTCCGCGTGTGGTCGGCGACCACCAACTGGTCGAAGCGCAGCGCGAGACGGCGGATGAGAAACTGGCGCGCCGGCGGCGCGGAAGCGCCGGGCGCCGGCGGGGTCGCCGCAGCACCCGTCGGGCCGGAGAGATTTTGCCGAAACACCTCGGCATTCGACCGGCCGTCGGCCCGGCGGACCAACGTCACCCGCCGAACATCCACCGAGAGATGTTCGACCACGAACCGGTCGGAAAACAGGGACCAGACGTCGGCCTCGCCCGAGAATTCCCGCAGTTCCACGAAATCCCTCACGGGAAACGACGCCGGGTTGCTGAGCACTAGGCCGCGCACGGCGAGCTTCCCGGTAAACGCGTTGCACGACAGGCTCCCCACGCTCAACGCAAAGCCTGTGCGCGCGCGAATCTGGTCCGCCACTACGACCGGCAGAAACAGCATCCACGCCAGCGCAGCCGCCGCCGCGAGTACCACCAGCATGACCATCAGCCGCAGCAGGCAGCCGCCGCGGCCATTCCCGCGTCCGCCGCCGCCCCGCCGTTGCCCGCCCCGGCTCATCCCGCAAAATTTTCGGTGAGGAGCAAAATCGTCGTCGTCTCCGCACTGAACGTGAACGCCCCCGCATGGGGCAGCAGCACATTTTCCCCGCGGCCAAGCTTCTGGCCGAACGGCGCCCGGCTGGCCGGGCCGCTTTCCGGGCCGACGCGCACCGTGCCGCTCACCACACTCAGCAACCGCGGCTGCTCGCCCGCGCGCAAATGCACCCGTTCCCCCGCCCCCAGCACCACCCGGCGAATGCTGAACTCGGCACAGTCCGCGATCGTCCCCGACGTCGGCGCCGCGCGCACCGGCCCCGGCTCAAAATCGTTCCAATCGATCGACCGCAGCGATTGCGCGACGTGCAGCTGCCGCGGCACCCCGTCGAGACCGACGCGACCCCAGTCGTAAACCCGGTAGGTCGTGTCGGAGTTCTGCTGGATTTCCAAAATCAGATTCCCCCCGTCGATCGCATGGACCTGCCCGCTATGCACCAAGATCGAATCGCCCGCCGCCACCGGGAAACGGTGGACGCACTGCTCGACCGAGTTGTCGGCGAGGGCGCGTTCGAATTGCCCGCGCGTCATGCCGCGCTTCAGGCCGACGATGAGGTGCGAATCGGGCGCGGTTTGCGCAATATACCAGTTCTCCGTCTTCGGCTCACCCTTCAGTTCCCCCGCCACGGCGGCGGGCGGATGGACCTGCAGGCTCAATCGCTCGCGACAATCGAGCCATTTGACCAGAAGGGGGAACGGCTTCCCCTGCGGCCAGTTCGGCCCCATCACGTCCGCGCCATGGCGCGCGAGCACGCTACTTAAGGACTGACCGTTGAACGCGCCCCCCACGACGATCGATTGGGCTTCGGGCCGGTCGACAATTTCCCAGCTTTCGCCGATGGCCGCCGCCACCGGCAACGTGCGGCTAAAGGCGGATTCGAGGCCGCGACCACCCCAGACGCGTTCTTGGTAGAGGGGAGCAAAACGGAGAAGGTCGCGCATGGGTGATTTGACGAGTTTTTTGTGAAAAAGTCTGCGGGGGGTTTACATTTGACCGGCCCTCTTGTTACCGTGACCTCGGCATCGAACTGCCGGCTCACACAAATGCCCAAGCCCGAGACTTCAAACTCAAACGACGGACCCTCCTTCCAAGCGCCGCGCTACCGCCCCAACTGGCCCGCGGCGCTCGTCTGTTTTATTCTGGGAGCCCTGATCACGGTTGCCCTCGTCGCCTACCATCCGGCGCAGAGCAAGTTCATCACGAGCAACCCGGTCGACAAAAACCCCGTCGGCTCCATCGGGGCCGAGACCGTCCACGCCCTGTTGCTCGGCGTGGGCTGGAGCGCTTGGCTGCTGCCGTTCTTCCTCTTTTGGCTGCTGGTCGTTTCTGTGCGCAGTTCCAAACACCTGACCGGCGCCCGCATCATCGCGATGATCGTCTCCATCACCTCGTCCGCCTCGCTCGCGACCATGGTCATGGAAGGCAAGAGCGACTATTTTCCCGCCGGGGCCGGCGGCTTGATCGGCGCCCTCATTTACACGAGCCTGCTAAAAGACGCGCTCGGCCCCTTCGGCTCTGGTCTCCTCCTCGGCACGATCTCCTGCGGCGCACCGCTGTTCATTTTCATGCGGGACATCACGAGCGAGTTTGAAAAAATCATCGCGAAGCTCAGCAACTGGAGGGCCGACCGCGCGCAACAAAAGATCGCGCTCGCCGCCCAACGCGCGAAGGAGAAAGAAGCGCAGGCCAAGCAAAAAACGGCGGCGGCCGTCGTTGCCGCCGGTGTGACCCAGCCCCCGATGAACGTGGGGCCCTCCGGCAAGAAAACCTTCGTGCCGAAATCGAACGAGGACCCCCTCGCCAAGCCCGCTTCGCCACGTTCCGGCGCCGCTCCCGTCGACGAGCCCGCACCGGCCAAGCCCGACCTCGCCCCCCCGCCGCCCGCTCCGGCCCGGCCCGCGCCCAAATTGGCCGCCGAAAAACCTCCGGCGCCGCCCGCCCCCACCCCGTCGGTCAGCGAGCCGGCCACCAGCCAAAAGGCCCTCGCCGTGGCCACCGGCAAGGTCGAACTCAACATCGTCAAACCCGAAGAACCGAAGAAAGCCGCGCGCGTCAGCCTCCCGCAAAGCGACGACGCCACCTATTTGTTCCCGCCGCTCACGCTGCTCAAGGAGCAGGCCAAGCCCGGCATCGGCAACAGCGAGCAGGAGCACCGCACCAATGCCGAAAACCTCCTGCGCATCCTCAGCGAATTCGGCGTCGAGGTGACCTTGGGCGAGATCCACGTCGGACCCGTCATCACGCGCTACGAAGTCGTTCCCGCCGCCGGCGTCCGCGTCGAAAAAATCGCGGGCCTCGACAAAAACATCGCCCTCGGCATGCGCGCCCAGTCGGTCCGCATCCTCGCCCCCATCCCCGGCAAGGCCGCCGTCGGCGTCGAAGTGCCCAACCAGCACCCCACCCCCGTCGGCATGCGCGAACTCCTCGAGAGCGAAGACTGGGCCGGCGCCAAGGCTGAGATCCCCATCGCCCTCGGCAAGGACGTCTCCGGCAAGCCCCTCGTCTCCGACCTCTCGAAGATGCCCCACCTGCTCATCGCCGGCGCCACCGGCTCGGGCAAATCCGTTTGCATCAACTCCATCGTCGCCTCGATCCTCTACTCCAAGAGCCCGAAGGATCTGCGCCTCATCATGGTGGACCCGAAGGTCGTGGAATTGAAAATCTTCAATTCCCTGCCGCACATGCTCATCCCGGTCGTCACCGAACCGAAGAAAGTGCCGGGCGCGCTCAAATGGCTCCTCGGCGAGATGGAGCAGCGCTACCAGATCTTCGCGAAGGTCAACGTCCGCAACATCGTCGGCTTTAACACCCGCAAGAAAAACGCCCCGCCGCCCCTCGCCGACACGCAGGGCGCGCTCGACGGCGTCGATCCCCTCGCCGCCGACGACGGCCTCGAGATTCCCGAACGCCTGCCCTACATCGTTGCCATCATCGACGAGCTCGCCGACCTCATGATGGTCGCCCCCGCCGAGATCGAGACCAGCATCGCCCGCCTCGCCCAACTCGCCCGCGCTGCCGGGATCCACCTCATCATCGCCACCCAACGCCCCTCGGTGAACGTCATCACCGGCGTCATCAAGGCCAACCTCCCCTCGCGCATCGCGTTCCAAGTCGCCTCGCAGGTGGACTCGCGCACGATCCTCGACACCAAGGGCGCAGACACCCTCATCGGCCGTGGCGACATGCTGTTCTCCCCGCCCGGCACCTCGCGGCTCGTGCGCGCCCAGGGCGCCTTCGTCTCCGATGAGGAAATCATCGAGTTGGTCGAGTTCCTCAAGAAAAACGGCCCCCCGCAATACGCCCAGTCCGTCCAACAGCAGATCGACCGCGCCGCGAAGGAGGACGACGAGGAAGACGACGACGAGGGCGACGACGAGGAAATGGGGGACGACGGCGAACTCTACGCACAGGCCATCGACGTGCTGAAATCCACCAAACGCGCCTCGACGTCCATGATCCAGCGCCGCCTCCGCATCGGTTACAACCGCGCGGCCCGCATCATGGACCTCATGGAAGAAAGAGGCGTGGTCGGCCCCGAAAACGGCTCCAGCCCGCGCGAAATCCTGGTCGACCTCGACTCGTTGTGAAACAACCCGGGCCAGTTCCTTCTTCCCCTTTCCCTCCCAACCCCCTAACCCATCTCCATGCAGACCATCGGTGAACGCCTCGAGGAGGCGCGCAAAAAAAAGGGCATCTCCATCCGCGAAGCCGCCGAGGCCACGAAAATCCGCGGCGACTACCTGCAGAAATTCGAGGGTAACCACTTCGATATCGGTATCTCGGAAATTTATACGCGAGGCTTCCTGCGCAACTACGCCGGGTTCCTGAAGATTCCCGCCGACCGGATCCTCAACGACTATGCCGCGCTCGGCCGTGGCGAGACGCGCCCCCGCCAGCCCAGCCGTGAGGTCTACGGCCGCATGGACATCTCCGTCGCCAGCGCCGGCGAACCGAGCGATCGCGCCGCGCCGCCCGAGGAAGGCGCCGCCGCCGCCGAGCCCGCCCGCGCCCAGCCGCGCTATCCGCGCGGCAGCAGCAGTCTGCCCTCCGGCCCCGATCCGGCCGTCATTTTCCGCTACGCCAAATGGGCCGCTGGCGCCGGCGCGGGTCTGCTTGCCCTCTGGCTCGTCATCTCGCTCATCAGCAACCGCGGGGCCAAACCCGCCCAGACTCCCGCGCAGGCCCTGCCGCCCGTCGCCACCCAGCCCGCCGTCAGCAACCGCGCGACCATCACCGCTCTCGACGTGGTGCGCGTCCAAGTCTGGTCGAAAACCCCCGAAGGCACCTACGGCGACGTGCTGCTGCCGCCGACCCCGTTGGCCAAGGACGCCAGTGTCAGTTTCCCCAAGTCGGGGCCGGTCTATATCTTCGCCTCCGCCCAGGAAAACATCCGGATCAACTACGGCGGCCAGCAATTCACGCCCAGCGCAGCGCCGAACAACATCCGCGGCGCCCTCGCGATCGAGCTGCCCTGATCGCCCCAGGTTCGGGCCGGGTTTCCTTCGCCCGCTCACCTCAACCTAACGCAGGGCCACCGGCGCGCCCAAGACTTCGCGCAACACCAGCGCCCGCCGCAGGCTCGGCGGCTCGCGCAAGTCCGCGAGCACTCTCTCCCGCGCCGTCGCGCGCACGCCCGCTTCAGAAACGCTCTCGGCCTGTTGGGTCGCCGCGATTTCCGCGGCCCGCCGGCGCGCCAACAGGCGCGACTCCTCAAGCACGCGCATCTGTTCCGCCAACTGTTCCTGTCGCGCCAAGAGCGCACCCTCGGACAGGGCCGGCGTGACCGGCGGCAACTCCCGCGGCAACACGCGACGCTCCACGTCCCCCTGCCTCCGCGCCGCCGGTCCGCCAAACGGATCGAGCGTCGGCAGCGGCGGCGGCACCGCCGGGCGCGGTTCAAGCTCCGGGCGATTTTCCCCAAACGAAGGCGGCTGACCCGGCGTGGCGCCGGCGCGGCGCTCGGCGATTTTACGCCTGATTCCCTCCTGAATGCGCCGCAGATTTTTCTGATCCTCCGTCTCGTCCGGCGCCGGGCCGCCCTCCTTGGTCAGCTGCATCGCCTTCCGAATGGCCCGGATCATCGAAATCGCGACGAACACGAAGACGAAGAAACCGAGATTCTCGAAGATCCAACGCATGGTCGCAGTCCGGTCCGGTTATTTCTTGCCCTCGGGATGGGCGATCGACGCACGCATCGCGGTGTCGGCCTGGATATTTTCCATCTTGTAGTAGTCCATGATCCCGAGCCGGCCCGAACGAAACGCCTCGGCCATCGCGAGCGGCACCTGCGCCTGCGCCTCGACGACCTTCGCCTGCATCTCCTGCACCCGCGCCCGCATCTCCTGCTCGACCGCCACGGCCGCCGCCCGGCGGATTTCCGCCTGCGCCTGCGCAATGCTCTTGTTCGCCTCGGCCTGCGCTTCCTGCAGCTTCGCCCCCACATTCTCGCCGACATCCACGTCCGCGATGTCGATCGACAAAATCTCAAATGCCGAGCCCACGTCGAGACCGCGCGCGAGCACCGTTTTGGAAATGCTGTCCGGCGACTCCAGCACGTGCTTGTAACTTTCCGACGAACCGATGGTGGAAACGATACCCTCGCCCACGCGCGCGATGATCGTCTCTTCTTTCGCGCCGCCGACAAAACGGTCGAGGTGCGTGCGCACCGTCACGCGCGCCTTCACCTTCACCTGGATGCCGTCTTTCGCCACACCGTCGATCGTCGTGCGCCCGCTCGCGGGATTCGGACAATCGATCACTTTCGGATCGACCGAGGTGCGCACCGCCTCCTCGACGGATTTGCCCGAGCCCTTCGTCGCGAGGTCGATCGCACAGGCGCGCTGCCAGTCAAGGGTGATGCCCGCCTTCTGCGCGGCGATGAGCGCGTGCACGCAATCGATCACGTTGCCGCCCGCGAGAAACTGCGCCTCGACCTCGTCGATCGTCAGTTTGATCCCGGCCTTGGTGGCGCGAATCCGCGCGTCAACGATCGTGCTGTAGGGCACCTGCCGCAGCTTCATCGCCAGCAGGTTGAACGGCCCGACCGGCGCACCCGCCAACCAGGCGCGCAACCAGACGCTGAAAAACGAAAAGACAATCGCCGCGACGACGACGCTCAGGACGATGACAATAATAAAGACCAGATTGGAGGGAGTCATAGTTTTGAAACGGTTAACGAAAAGTTTTGCGCCCCCGTGACCTTGAGCCGCGCGCCCTTGGCCACGTGCCCGTCAAGCGACAACGCCTCGTAGCGCTTGCCGCCAATTTCGATTTGACCGGAGGGCATCAGCGGGGTCAGCGCCACCGCTTCGCGCCCGGTCAGAGCCGCGGTCTCGGCCGCGGGCGCCTGGCTCGTACCATCGATCGCGGCATGCAAAAAGAATTTCTTTCCCCAGCGCGTTTTCGGCAGCACCGAATATTCGATGTAGAGCGCGACCGTCAGCAGCACCGCGCCACTGCCAAACGCCAACAACCCGCCGCCGACCCCGAATTGCTTGAACGCGCTGGCCGTGCCCGCGAAGATCGCACCCACGCCCAAGAGGCTGAGCACGATCCCCGGCATAAACAGATCGAGCACCAGGAGCACAATACCGAGCACGAAGAACAGAAGGATGGTTGTCATGGCGTGCAGAAGTTGAAACCGCCGCGACGATCACAGCTTTGTCACGCCGTCACAAGCGCGAACCCGGGGGAGTGCCCCAGCGCCCTTTCCAGCCGGCCGGCCGCTGGGCCGCCGAAAACCTTTGCGCGTTTCCCGCCGGGACGCTTACTCGCCCCGATGGAAAAAATTTCCTTTCAGGACCAAACTCTCACGCGCTGGCGTGTCGGCCAATCGACCTTCCTGGCTCTCCCCGAAAAAGGGGCGCGCCTCATGAACTGGAATATTACCCTCGGTGACGGCTCCGTGCGCGATGTGCTTTACTGGCCCGAAACCGCCGACCTCGGCGCCATTGCCAAGGTCCGCGGCGGCAATCCCATCCTGTTTCCGTTCAACGGCCGCTGCTTCGACCGGGGCGAAATCTTTTTTTGGCGCGCCGCCGACGGCGTCAAGCGGGCCATCCCCATGCACGGCATCGCCCGCCAGGGAGATTTCAAAATCACCCGCCTCGACGCCCGCGGTTTCGTCGCCGAATTCGTGCCCGGGGACGAGGCGCGCGCCGCCTACCCGTTCGACTACGAGTTCACGGTTTCGTACCGCTTCGAAGCTTTCGGTCTGTCGTGCGAATTCGCCCTCACCAACCAAGGCACCACGCCGTTGCCCTGGAGCGCAGGCCATCATTTCTATTTTACGCTGCCGTGGAGCGCCGACCTGTCCCGCACCGACTACGCCATCCGCATCCCCGCCACCAAACGACTCAAGCAGGACTCCACGGGGGGGCTCATCTCGGGTCCCGCCCTCCAAACCAACGAGAATTTGGACAACGCGGCGCTGATCGACACGTTTCACTCGGGCCTGCGCAGCAACGAGGTCGTCTTCGGGGAAAAAGGCCGCCCTGGCGACATTTCGGTCTGCCTCGGCACCGCCCCCGTCCCTCCGCCCGACGCGACGTTCGTGACGTGGACGCTCGCCGACGATTCGCCGTTTTATTGCGTCGAACCCTGGATGGGGCCGGCCAACGCCGCCGAACACAAAGTCGGCCTGCACTACGTCGCCCCGGGCGAAACGCAAAAATTCGCTGTGAGCGTCGCCGTAAAATAACGCGCGATTTTATCGGTTACATTTCCCCCGTTCACCCCTCAGAGTTCTGCCATGGATTTTCCACTCTCACCCTTAGCATTTATCGAAGGCATCGGCGGCCCGGAGATGGGGCTGATCCTCATCATTGTGCTCGTGCTGTTCGGTGGGAAGAAACTCCCTGAGTTCGCCCGCGGCCTGGGCAAATCGATGCGCGAATTTAAGAAGGCCGCCAGCGGCGTCGAAATGGAATTCAAGCGCGCCCTCGAGGAGGACGAACAGAAAAAATACGTGCCCCCGGTCGCGCTGCCTTCGTCGGCCGAAACCCCCAACCATAACAGCACGCCCGATTACCACGACGATCCCTATCACAGCGACCCCCATTACGGTCACGAAGCCGGTCCCTCCGCCTCCCCCGTCACAGAGGCGCCAACCGACACTCCTGCAGCCGCGACTCCCCTCGCCGCCAACGACACTCCCGCCGCGGATCCAGCCGCCGCTCCAGCCGCCACACCGGAAATTGTCACCGCTGCTCCGTCGAACACCGAGCCGCCCGTGGCCGACGCACCCAACTCTGGGGCGCCGAAGCCCCACACTCCGCCGGCTCCGCCGCCGACCGACGCCAAACCCTGAGGCCGGTCCAGCTCATGGCCGCCAGTCTTCGTCCGTAACGCTGCACCGATGAACGGTGTCCGTCTCGTCCTCTTTGTGTGGACCCTCGTGCTGGTCGGGCGCGCCGGCGAGCCACCGCCTCTGGTGCTCCTCTCGCTCGACGCCTTCCGCTGGGACTACTGCACACTGCACCCCGCCGAGACGCCGCATCTCCGGCGCCTCATCAGCGAGGGCGTGACGGCCCGGGCGCTCATTCCCGTTTTCCCGACCAATACGTTTCCCAACCATTACTCCATCGTCACCGGCCTCTACCCTTCGCGCCACGGCATCATCAACAACCAGTTTTTCGATCCCACACTCGGCACGGTCTTTCGTTACAATCAGTCCGCGTCCGCCCGCGACCCGCGCTGGTGGGGTGGCGAACCCATCTGGATCACCGCGGTAAAACAGGGCCGCGCGAGCGCCTGCTCCTTCTGGCCCGGCTCCGAAGCCGCGATCGGCGGTCTGCGTCCGACGTATTGGAAACCTTACAACTACGACGGCACTTCCTTCGAAAAACGTCTCGAGGAGCTCGTCGCCTGGCTCCGCCTCCCCGCCGCGCAACGTCCCGCCGTCGTCACGTTTTACCTCGAGGAAACCAACGCGGCCGGCCACCGCCACGGGCCCGGTTCACCCCAGCTCATCGCGGCCATCAAGCTTCTCGATGCCCGGGTCGGCGCCCTCGCCGAACGCCTGCGCGCCGCCGGGATCGCGCCGAACCTTGTCATCGTGTCCGACCACGGCATGACCGCCTGCGACGCCGACCGCGTTCTGCTGCTCGACGACTATCTCGACCTCGCGACGGTGCAGATCGACTTCGAGGAGACCTGCGCCGGTCTCCGTCCGCTCGCTGGATCCGATGTGGCCACGATGATGCGGACCCTCGCGAAAATCCCCGCACATCAGGCCGTGGCCTATCGCGTCGAAGAGTTGCCCGCCCGCTTCCACGTCGATGCGGCGAACCCCCGAGTGCCACCCGTTTGGATCGTGCCCGCAGAAGGCTGGCACGTCGTGCGTCGCAGTCTCTACCAAAAGGCCCTCACCCACTTTCTAAAGGGTCAGCACGGCTTTGACCCCGCTTTCGCCTCGATGCACGGCATCTTCATCGCGCACGGCCCGGCCTTCAAATCGGGCGTGGTCGTCGACGCGGTCGAAAACATCCATCTCTACAATCTCCTCTGCGCCGCTCTCGCCCTGAACCCCGCCCCCAATGACGGCGACGATCGGCTGGTCAAAACGGTCTTGCGCTGAACCCGCCGCCCCTCCCGCGGTCGGCGCATCGGTCCTCCCCCCGGAAATCGTGAAAATTCTGGAACGAGGCGGTATTTTCGGTGCAATCACGCTCTCGACATGAACGCCACCAAACTGGTTTCGGTTCTCTCCGGCGCGAGCGCCGTCAGTCTGGTCGCCGCGCTCGTCGGACTCGTGCTCAACGCGCATTCCCTCGCCCTGTTCGCCCTCGCCGTCGGTCTGCTTGTGCTGCTGCTCGTCGTCGCGGACGACGCTCCCCGCGCCGCCGATCCACCCATCCGAACCGCCGCCCCCACGGACCGGCGCGTCCACCCGCTGCGGCTCGCCGCCTGAGTGGAAACACCGCCCCCTTTTCGAACGAACGTTTCTTGAACTGACCTTACCGCCCCCCAGCCTCAGCCCTCCTCCCTTTTCCCATGAACCAAATGCACGAAGTTGATTATAAAATACACGGCGACGACATGCAGTTCGTCGAAATCGAACTCGACCCCCAGGAAGCCGTCGTCGCCGAAGCCGGCGGCATGATGTTTATGGACGAGGGCATCGCGATGGAGACCATTTTCGGCGACGGCTCGGCCGCCAAAACGGGCTTCATGGGCGCACTCCTCGGCGCCGGCAAACGCCTCCTCACTGGCGAATCACTCTTCATGACCGTCTTTCAGAATCAGGGCGCAGGGAAAAAGCGCGTCGCCTTCGGTGCGCCCTACCCCGGAAAGATCCAGCCCGTAAATTTGCGCGAACTCGGCGGCGAACTCATTGCGCAAAAGGATTCGTTCCTCTGCGCGGCGAAGGGCGTCAGCATCAGCATCGCGTTCCAAAAACGGCTCGGCGCCGGTTTCTTCGGCGGCGAAGGCTTTATCATGCAGCGCCTCCAGGGCGACGGACTCGCCTTCGTCCATGCCGGCGGGACACTCTATGAGCGCGTGCTCGCCCCCGGCGAAGCCCTCCGCGTCGACACCGGCTGCATCGTGGCGTTTCAACCGACCGTGGACTACGATATCCAATACGTCGGTAGCGTGAAAACGGCTTTCTTCGGCGGGGAAGGCCTCTTCTTCGCGACGCTGCGCGGCCCGGGTAAAATCTGGCTGCAATCGCTGCCCTTCTCGCGTCTCGCCGGTCGCATCGTCGCCGCCGCGCCGCAAACCGGCAGCGGTGGGCGCGACGAGGGCTCCGTCTTGGGTGGCCTCGGCCGCATGATGGGCGGCGACAACCGCTGAGCCCCGGTCTCGCAGAACGCGCGGGCCGGCGCTCGTTCGCGCCCGCGCTCCATCCATCCCGCCGGTTGACCGGCGGTCACGACGGAATTGTTTTTCTCGCCGGCGCACGCCAGTGTGCCGCCGCAATGAAAACCTACCTCACCTACGGTTTCGCCATGGCGTTCGGCGGCGCGCTCGTCGTGTTCGCGCTGTTCTTCCTCGGGATGCATGACAGTGCGGAAAAACTCGATACCGCACAGTGGATCCAGATGGGCCTCGGTCTCGCCATCGGGGTCACGTGCATTGTGCTGGGCACGAAGGCCCGCCGGGCCGAAGTGCCGGCCACCGAAACCTTCGGCTACGGCTCGGCGCTGGGGGCCGGCGTGATGATCACCCTCTTCGCGGCGCTCCTCGGACTGTTCACCAACTATCTCTACGGCGCGGTCATCAACCCCCACTTCACCGATGTGATGCTGCAATCGCAGGCCGACAAACTCGCCGCCACGGGGATGCCGTCGGACAAGATCGAACAAATTCAAAAAATGACGTCCGCCATGATGAAACCGCCGGTGATGGCGGCCATGGGGTTTGTCTCCGGCCTGCTGTCCGGCACCCTCATTTCGCTCATCACCGCGGCATTCCTCAAGCGCCCGGCCGGTGAAAACCTCGCCGACGCCCCACCGCCGCTCACCTGAAGCGGGGACTTAAAAAACATCGGTGGGCGCGGTGCGGGCGCGGTGCGGCGGGAGCGCCATGCCGTGGCCGCGGGGCCGCATGATTTTCGTCTCTGCGCCCTGGAAATCACCGTCGGTTTTGAAACTGACTTGTTTCATGTCCTCGAGTTTCTCCAGCCGCTCGCGCAGCCCGGCGGGCAGTGCATGGCGTTCCTCGGGTGTAGTGACCGGAGCGGCGAAAATCTGCCCGCCCTGAGGATCCTTCGCCACGAGGTGCTTCTGCCCGTCACGCATCGTCACCTTGAGCGAGCCTTTGTCATCGTCGGAAACGATGCAGCCGTTCCCCGGGTTCACCGTGACACTGGTGTTGCGATCACCGGGACCCTCGGGGCGCAAAATACTGATGCGGCGTTGACCGGGCTTAGCGGCTCCGTCGATCAACGACAACACGCGCTTAACTTCCTCCCAATTGCCCTGCCCGTCGCGCGGGAGAACTTGGACGTCGAAGTTTCCCGGCCCGCCGCCGTTGCGGTAAACGGGATTCTGCCCACCGAACGCCATGCCACCCGGTCCAGGCTGGGGATGGTTGAACATCAGGGACGTCATTTTCGGCACGTCGTGTTTCGCGAGTTTCACCTTGGCGGTCGCCTGTTTGCCGGCGCGCAAGGACGTCAGGGTGACTTCGTCGCCTTCCTTGTGTCCCCGCACGAGCACCGCCAGCTAGCGCTGCTCGATCAGAATCTGGTCGTCGAGTTTCAGCAAGATGTCGTGCGGCTTCAACACCCCGGCCGCCGGGCTGGCGGGCACGAGTGGGTTGACGACGAGTCCCGTGCCCTCGCTCAGCCCCAGTTGCGCGGCGAGGGTCGGGGACACCGGCCCGGTTTCGATCCCGAGAAAGGTCACCGACTCGGTTTCGCCCGATTCGCCGATGCGGCGAATGACGCGATGCGGAGCCGGACCGTGCTCACCGTCGGTCGTC
This sequence comes from Opitutaceae bacterium, assembly GCA_044358025.1. Lineage (GTDB taxonomy): Bacteria > Verrucomicrobiota > Verrucomicrobiia > Opitutales > Opitutaceae > GAS368. Next base: position 18,296 of record JBIKOK010000047.1, on the reverse strand, counting down.
GTGATCAAGCGGATTTCTTGGCGGGCTGTGGTCTCCGGCTTCGGCGCCTCGGGCTTGCCGCCGGGATCGGCCGAAAAGTCCGGCGGGGCCACGGCGAAATTGAGGCGTGGGACAAAACCGCAAAGGGATGTTTTCAGAGGTGGAATAGTTTTTCGGTTTGAGCGGAAGCTGGGCGAATCACCGGAAGTTCACCGGGACCACGCGGACCTCTTCGCGCGGCACGGTCCAGCGGACAGACGCGTTGGTGCGCGGATTTCTCCAGGTGATCGTATCGACATACCTGAGGCGTTCGCGGCGCGGCGAAGTCCCGTCATCCAACGTGACGAGCCCGTCGTCGCTGGCCGGGTAGAGCACGTGCTCGGCGGCGACCGGTTTGAACATCGCCTCGGTTGCGGTCGCCGGCACGAGCGCATCCGCTGCGACCGGGCCTCGGTTCGTCGGAATCGGCGGACGGCGTGTTTTGACCACAAAAGCCACCGCAAGCACCGCCGCGATGGGCAGCGCTCCCGCCCAGACCCACCAGGCCCGGCCCCGGCGCACGCTCACCGCCCACCGGGCGGGCGAGGCCGCCCGGCGTCAGTTCGGCATCCAATCGGCGCAGCAGGTCGCGCGTGGGCACGGCAGGTCGCAGGCCCTTCAGTTCGGCTTCGAGTTTGAAAAGTTCCTCATCCATGGCAGTCGGCGGCAGTCAGTTCACGGCGCAGGCCGGCGAGCGCATAACGATAGCGCGACGCCGCGGTGTTAGGCGGAAGGTCGAGTTGCTCCGCGACCTGGTCGAAGGTGAGGTCGCCCCAGATCGTGAGCACGAGCACCTCGCGCTGTTCATCGGGCCGTTCCCGGAGGGCCGTCTCGATGACCGCACGCCGATCATCGCCTTCCAGCGGAATCTCGAAGAACGGCGCAGGGTCTTCGCGACCGCCGTCGGCCCATTGCTCGCGCGTCGTGCGTCGCGTATCGCGCCGGGCCAGATCAATCGCCGTGCGCCGCATCGAGGTCACCAAGGGCGCCATCGGCTCACGCGGCACGTGTTGTTGGTGCCGCCAAAACCGTACGAACGCTTCCTTGGACGACGTCCTCGGCATCGGCCGCCGAACGGGTCTATGGCCGCACACACAGCAACAGTTTCGGGCCGCAGCGCTGTGACCATGGTTTCTCAGAGTCAACGTGTGGGGCATCCTCCCTGAGTGCGGAGTGAGTCGGAGTTTGCCTGAAGAGCGTCATCGGGGGCGGATTTTGTCTGAAACCCATCGAATCGCCGAAAGTTTCCCCCTAACCCTGACCGAAAGCTCTCTCCGGCACGCGCAAAAAAATAAAAAGGGGCCCGGTTGCCCGGGCCCCTGTTGGAGTGCTGTCTCTCTCTGCGGTCTTAACTTAGCGACCGCCGAGCCATTTCCAGCTAATGCGGTATTCCAACGCCGCGACTCCGATCAGCGCCAAGACGCTGCCGTAGCCGACGACGGCTTCCACACTGACTGGGGTCTGGGCCGAAAGCAGAAACACGGCGCCGGCCACGAAGGTGCCGAGGATTGCCGCTAGGGTGATGATATCGTTTTTCATAGGTTTGTCTTTTGTTCGTCGAACCGTGACGGCCTCGACTCGCCCAGTATACGACACTTGCTCCAATAGTTGAAATCGTGCTTTCCTATTGTCGCCATCGTTATTGCCTATGGAACTAAGCCAACTTCGCTACACCGTCGCCGTCGCCGAGACCGGGAATTTCACCCGGGCCGCCGAGCGTAGTCATATCTCTCAACCATCTCTCAGTCAGCAGATTTTAAACTTGGAGCGCGAAATCGGCCACAAGTTGTTTCACCGCCTCGGCCGCAAGGCGGTCCTTACGGAAGCCGGCGCCACCTTCCTCGAACGCGCCCGCCGCATCCTCTTCGAGGTCGAGAACGCCGCCAAGGAACTGAGCGACCATCCGGCCCTCGACCGTCGCATCACCGTTGGCGCCGTGCCGACCATCATGCCCTACTTGGTCGCGCCCCTCATCGCCGAGTGCCGCACCAAGCATCCCAACCTCCTGATTCACGCCCGCGAAGATTTCCGTCATTCACTCGTCCGCGCCGTTGTCGAGGGTGACCTCGATCTCGCGGTGGTCACCCTTCCGGTCAAAGATCCCCGTCTGTCCATCGAGCCGATCCTCACCGAGCCGCTCCTGTTGGTCGTTGGGCAAAACCACCCCTTCGCCAGCCGCAAAGCGATCGATATCGTCGACCTCGCCGAGGAAACCTTCATCACCATGGGCGATACCAGCACGCTCGCGACCCAGATCCAGGGCTTCTTTGGCGACCACAACTTTGTCCCCAAGATCGGCTACCGCTGTGCGCAGGTCGCCACGTTGAAACTGTTCGTTTCAATGGGGCTCGGTATTTCCATTCTGCCGCAAGTCGCCCACACCCACGACGATGAGGGAAGCCTCACCTATCTGCACATCTCCGGGACCACGCCCACACGCGAGATCGCGGTGATTCGGCACCTCCAACGCTACCAGAGCCGCGGCGCCGAGCAGTTCCTCGGCCTCCTGCGCGAACACGCCCGCACTGGAGGGTTCGCCACCGCCCCCATCATGGCGAAACCGGCCGCCGATACCGCGCCTGCCGACCACACCGCGACCTGACAATTGCGCTTTCACAAAAAAGCCCAACGCTACGCCCCTTTCATGCCGGCCACCGTCGACCATCACGCCCTGCCGAAGGGCCGCGAGACCGCCACCCTCCTCACCCTAGGGACGGTGCAGTTTACGCACGTGCTCGACTTCATGATCATGATGCCACTGGGCGCGCAACTCATGCGCGTCTTCGAACTCACGCCAGCCCAATTCACCCATCTGGTGGCCTGCTACGGGCTCGCGGCCGCGGTCAGCGGTTTCATCGGCGGGTTCTTCATGGATCGGTTCGACCGGAAGAAGGCGCTGCTGTTTACTTACGCCGGATTCGGGCTCGCGACCCTTGCTTGCGGACTGGCCCCCGACCATCACTGGCTGCTCGTCGCCCGCCTCGTCGCCGGAGCTTTCGGCGGACTCTCCGGCTCGCTCGTGAGCGCAATGATCGGCGACATCATCCCGCCCGAACGGCGGGGCCGTGCTACGAGTTTCGTCATGTCCGCCTTTCCTGTCGCCTCGGTGCTCGGCGTTCCGGCCGGACTGATTCTCGCGGGGAAATTCGGCTGGCACGCTCCATTCTTTCTCCTCGCGGCGTGCTCGGCGGCCAATTTCGCCCTGGCCGCCCTCGTGCTCCCCCACCTGCGGACGGCCATTCACGATCACCAACCGATCCGGCAGATGCGCGCCATTCTCTCTCACCGCATCCATCAGCGCGCCTTGGCCCTCGGAGCCGTACTCATTATGGGCGGTGGCTGCCTCATCCCCTTCGTCGCCCCCTCGATGGTGGCCAACCTGGGAATTTCCGAGACTCAACTGCCCATCGCCTACGCCGTCGGCGGCGTGTGCTCACTGATCAGCATGCCCATCATCGGTTGGTTGAGCGATCACATGGACCGCTTCCGGCTGCTCCTCTGGATCTCCGTTGCCGCCAGTGTCGTCGCGATCGTCATGACACGCCTCGGCGTGTCCTCCCTCGCCTTCGTCTCGGTGATGATGGCGTTGTTTATGGTGACGATGTCGGGCCGGTTTGCGCCCGCCATGACGATGGTGACCAACGCCGTCGAGGCGCGCTACCGCGGCGGCTTCATGGCCGTGAACGCCGCTCTCCAGCAAGCCGCCAGCGCCTTCGCCAACGTGCTGGCGGGCGTGTTCGTCACCAGCGACGCCTCGGGCCACTTGGTCGGCTACCCGGTCCTCGGCTACGTCGCCGTCGGATTTTTCGCGGCCACCGTGCTGCTCGCCGCCGGATTGCGCCGCGCCGCGCCGCACGTCGCCCTCCCCGGCCAGCGAATTCTCCGCCTCGTCCCTTCGCCCGCCAAAGCGGCGGCCTGACATGAACACTTCCGCCCCTGCTCCCGCGTTCAAACGTCCCGAACTCCTCGCCCCCGCCGGCGACTGGGAGTGCGCGCGCGCCGCCCTCGAAAACGGGGCCGATGCGATCTATTTCGGCCTCGAGCGCTTCAATGCACGCATGCGCGCGAAAAACTTCACGCAGGCCGACCTGCCCGCGCTGATGGCGTTTCTCCACCGCCGCGGCGTCAAGGGCTACGTCACCTTCAACACCCTTGTCTTCACCAACGAACTCGCCGACGCCGAGGACTACCTCCGCGGCATCATCGCGAGCGGCGTCGACGCCGCCATCGTGCAGGACGTCGGCATCTGTCGCCTCATCCGCGCCCTGTCGGCAGATTTTCCGATCCATTGCTCGACGCAAATGACGATCACGAGCGCTGCCGGCGTCGCCTTCGCCCGCGAACTCGGCGCGCAACTCGTCGTTCTCGCCCGCGAAAATTCCCTCGCCGATATCGCCAAGATCAACGCCGCCCAGGCCGCCGCGGAAGTGCAGCTCCCGCTGGAAGTCTTCGTCCACGGCGCGCTCTGCGTCGCCTACTCCGGCCAGTGTCTCACCAGCGAGTCGCTCGGCGGTCGTTCCGCCAACCGCGGCGAATGCGCCCAGGCCTGCCGCCTGCCCTACGATCTCATCTCGGACGGCGTGCAGGTGCCCCTCGGCGACAAACGCTACCTCCTCAGCCCGCAGGATCTCTCCGGCCTCGAGGTGCTCCCCGACCTCGTCCGCGCCGGTGTCTCCTCGCTGAAAATCGAAGGCCGACTCAAGTCGCCCGAATACGTCGCGAGCATCACCCGCGTCTATCGTCAGGCCCTCGACAAGGTGATGGCCGACCTCACCGGCGTCGCCGCGCCGAAATTCGCACCCAAAACCGCCCGCTACGAGCTTGAGATGAGTTTCTCCCGCGGCCTCTTCACCGGTTGGTTCCAAGGCATCGACAACCAGAAGCTCGCCCACGCCCGCTTCGGCACCAAGCGCGGCGTCTTCCTCGGCGAAGTCACGCGCGTGCAAAACGAGTCCGTCGCCCTCCGCCTCGCCGCCCCGCTCAAGCCCGGCGACGGCATCGTCTTCGACGCCGGCAAGCCCGACGAACGCGAACAGGGCGGCCGCGTCTACCAGGTCGAACACCGCGGCCCGCCCGACGGCGAAACCACGTTGCGCTTCGGCCATGGCGACATCGACTGGCGCCGCGTCCGCGCCGGTCAACTCGTCTGGAAAACCAACGATCCCGCGCTCGACCGCGAAGTGCGGACGACCTTCGAGGGGGAAAAAATTCGCTTCCAACGCCCGATCACCCTCGAAGTCCACGGCCGCGCCGGCACGCCGCTCACGCTCGTCGCCGACGACGGCCATGGTCACGTGGTCCAACTCGATTCCGCCGTGCCCCTCGCCCCGGCCGAGAACCAACCGCTCACGCCCGACCGCCTGCGCGAACAACTCGGCCGCCTCGGCGGCACGCCCTTCCGGCTCGGCGATCTCCGTTCGCACCTCGAAGGCGACGTGATTCTCCCCGTCAGCGAGTTGAACCGGCTCCGCCGCGAATCGGCTGTCGCCCTCGAAAATCTCCGCGCGCAACCGCAGCGCTGGCAGCACACCGCCGCCGACGTCCGTCACTCAGTTCTCAATACGAGCCCGTCCGTTGCTGCCGCCGGCGCCCCCGAACTGATCGCCGTCATCCGCCTCCTCGAACAACTCGACGCCGCCTGGGCCGCCGGCGCCCGCACGCTTTACTGCGAATTCGAAAACCCGAAGCACTACCGCGACGCCGTCGCCCGCTTCCGCGAACTCCAGGCCGCCGAGCGCGCCGCGCCCACCTCTCAGCTCGCAACTCTCGGCGCTCCGCTTCCCTCTTCCTCCATCTGGGTCGCGCCTCCCCGCGTGTTCAAACCCGGCGAAGAGTGGATCTTGAAACAGGTGCGCTCGTCCGATGCCGACGGGTACCTCGTCCGCAACCACGACCACCTCGCGTTTTTCAAAGACGACCGCCGCCGCGGCGATTTCTCGCTCAACGTCGCCAACCCGCTCACCGCCGACTACCTCCTCCGCCATCACGGGCTGGAACGCGTCACCGCCAGCTACGATCTCAACATCACGCAGCTCGAAGCGCTCCTCCAAGGAGCGCCGGGCACTTGGTTCGACATCACCGTCCACCAGCACATGCCGATGTTTCACATGGAGCACTGTGTGTTCTGCGCGTTCCTTTCGACCGGCAAGGATTACCGCGACTGCGGCCGCCCCTGCGACACCCACCGCGTCGCGCTGCGCGACCGTGTCGGTGCCGAACTCCCGCTCAAGGCCGACGCCGGCTGCCGCAACACCGTTTACAACAACCGCGCCCAGACCGGCGCCGAATACGTCGCGCGCCTCCTCGAACTCGGAGCCCGCAGCTTCCGCGTCGAATTCGTCAACGAGGGCGCCGACGAAGTCACGCGCACGCTCGCGCGCTATGGCCAGCTCCTCCGCGGCGAAATCGCCGGAGCGGAGCTCTGGCGCGAACTCAAACTCCTGAACCAGCTCGGCGTCACGCGCGGCCAGATGGAAACGGCTCCGCGCCTCATCACCAAAAAAACGTAGCCGCACCAATGTTGCTCCTGGACAGGCCAATTCGGGCCGATCATCGAGGGTGCACCCCACCCCATGATGAACCAGACTCTGGCTGAGCGTTTTTGCGAAAAATACCGCGTGCCCGCCGCGCGCTTCGAACCGGCGATGCTGAGCCGCTGCCTCTATCCGCGGGCCCGGCTGCTGCAGACGCTGCTTCGCGCCATCGATGCCGACTTCTTCGCACCCGATCTCGAGCTCATCCGGTCCACCGGTCAACTGACGCGCGCCGCCGGCCTCGCCGCCGAGGTCGCGGAATTCAATTACCACCCGGCCAACAGCGGTCGGCTCCGCCGTGAATGGCAGCTGCGCGTCTCGGTGACCCGGCTCCAACAGCTCGTGCTCGACACGTTTGAAGCGGACGCCGTCGGAGGCGAAAGCATGGCTCCCTTCCCCCGAACGCCCGCGGCTCAACCGCTGCTGACCGGTAACAGAAAATAGAATTCGGTGCCGCGGCCGGGTTCGCTGGTGCAGGCGATGCTGCCGCCGTGCGCGACGACAATTTCGCGGGCGATCGCGAGGCCAAGACCGGCGCCGCTCTTTTCCTGGTCGGGCGCGCGGTAAAACCGGTCGAACACATGGGCGACGCTTTCCGCCGGAATGCCCGCCCCTTCGTCCCGCACGGCAAAACGTACAAACCCCGGCTCGGCGGACGCCGACAACGTGATCACCCCGCCGGGCGGCGAATATTTCGAAGCGTTTGTCAGCAGGTTCATGAACACATGGCGGAGGCGTTCCGGGTCGAGTAGGAGGCGCACGCCGGACAGCGTCGGCGCAACAGCGAGGACCAGCCTCTGACCGGCCGGCGCGAGGAAGCTATGCGCCTCGCGCACGATCTCGTCGAGCAGTCCCGCGAGGCCGATCTCCTGGCGGTTGAGCGACGAGGCGCCGGCTTCGAGGCGCGCCAGATCGAGCAGATTGTCCAGGATGCGGAGCAGGCGGTCGGAATCATCCCGGGCCGATTCGAGGAGTTCCCGCTGCGTGGCGGTCAAGCCGTCGAGCTTTTGCTCGAGCAACAGGTAGACCGCCATGCGCAGGCTCGTGAGCGGCGTTTTCAGCTCGTGGCTCACCGTGCCGACCAGATTCGTCTTCGCATCGTCGAGCAGCCGGAACTTCGTCACGTCCTGCAAAATCACGGCGGCGCCCTTGAACTCCGTCAGCTTGTCGCCGATGGCGAGAATCCGCGGCAGATAGTGGCGGGCGCCCAACGGCACGACCTTCGCGTAGTCACCCGGAAGATAATGTTCCCCGGTCTCCAGCACACGCGCCAGCGGTTCGGCGAGCGCGGGCGGAAACTCCGTCAACGCGAGCGCCTCGGCCGCCGGATTCCGAATCTCCGTCGTGCCGTCGCGCCCCACGACAAACACGGGCTCCGGCGTGGACGTCAGCGTGGCCTCCATCGTGCGCTGGGTGCGGAGCACGTTCGCGAGCGTCGCCTCGCGATAGGAACGCAGCTTGGCCGACATGGTGTTGAACGCGCGCGCGAGCTGCCCCAGTTCGTCGTCGGAAAACTCCGGCACGGTGCGGTCGAGATCGCCTTCGCCCACGGCGACCGCCGAAGCCGTCAACGCTTTGATCGGCTTCAGCAGCGACGAAGCCAACCGCCACGCGACAAAGATCGAAAGCGCGACGGCGACGACAATCGCGGTCAGCAGCACGCGCTCGGTCGTGGCGGCCAGTTGCTCCACGCGCGCGGCCGTTTGGTGCGCCGCGGCGGCATCGCGGCGGGTGAGCGTCTCGATCGCGTCGAGCACGCGAAACAGCGCCGTGGCATCACCCTGCTGGTCGCTGCGCGAACCCGCTCCGCCGGCCCGCAACGCCGTCTCGGACCGCGCCAGAAAATCCTGAAAGGCCCGGTCGAGCGAAACAACCAGGGTGGCCCGCGGTGAACCGGACGAGCTGTGGGCCTGCCCCATCAGGTCGCGCAGAAACGCCGCCCGGGGCTCGTCGAACGCCCGGCGCGCGGCCAGCGGATCGCCGCGTTGCGCCTCCCGGACGGCGCCGCTCATCAGGGTGGCGGATTCGCGCATCTGCTGGAGCGCGGAGATGGCGCGGTAGTTGTTGACGAGATCGCGCGAGAGAGATCCAGCCAGTTCGCGTCCCACCCGGATCGCATAGGCGCCCGTGCCGACCAAAATCAGCAGGAGCGGCAGAAGGCCGAGGTAAAGTCGCGCGCGGAGCATCGCGGAGGGGCGGTCAGAGCAGACCGAGTTTCTGTCGTTTACGGTAGAGCGTGGCCGGATCAATTCCGAGAATGCGTGCCGCCTCGTCGAGACTCCGCGCACTCGTGAGTATCTTCCGGATATGCTCGGTCTCGAGCGCGTCGAGCGTCACCCGGGCACCGACGACGAGCGCCGGATCCGCCTTGGCGCCAAACTCCTCGGGCAGGTCGGCGAGTTCGATGGTTTCGCCGGCGGCCAGAATCACGGCCCGCTCGATCACATTGCGCAACTCCCGCAGATTTCCCGGCCAGCGGTAGGCGGCAAACGCGGCGGCGACCTCCGGCGCCAGGGCGCCGATTTTCTTGCCGAGACGGGCGGCGAAAAATCGCCGGTAGCTCTCCGCGAACCGCGCCAGATCCGCCGGCCGGTCGCGCAGACCGGGCAAAGCGAGGCTGATCACGTTGAGCCGGTAGAACAGATCCTCCCGAAAGCGCCCCGCTTTCACCTCGTCGGCCAGCGGTCGATTCGTGGCGGCAATCACCCGCACGTTGGCCCGCCGAGGCCTCGCCTCGCCGACGCGTTCGTATTCGCGTTCCTGCAGGAGGCGCAGGAGCTTTGGCTGAATTTCCAACGGCATCTCCCCCATTTCATCGAGGAAGAGCGTGCCACCGTCGGCGGCGGCCACCTTGCCAAACGTATCCGCCACGGCGCCGGTGAACGAGCCCTTCACGTGGCCAAAAAGTTCGCTCTCGAGCAATTCCCGCGACAGCGACGGACAGCTCACCGTGACGAATGCGGCATCGCGCTGGGCGCTGCGCCGGTGGATTTCCCGGGCCAAAATACTTTTGCCCGTGCCGCTCGGGCCGAGAATGAGCATATTCGCCGACGAGGCGGCCGCTTTGAACGCGATCTCGATCGCCCGCTGGGTGCCGGGCTCGGCGGACTCAAGGTCCACGGGCGGCGACTCGCTGGCGAGTTGGTTTTCCAGCGAGCGGACCCGGGTCTCGAGCACGCGGGCTTTCTCAATTTTCGCCAGCACCGCCCGAATCTGGTCCGGCGTGAACGGCTTCGGGAGAAAATCGAACGCCCCCCGCCGCATCGCTTCGACGGCCGTGGCGATGTTGGCGTAGGCTGTGAACATCACGACAGCCAGTGCCGGTTGGGCCTTCAGGAGTTTCGCCAGCACGTCCAACCCGTCGTCGGCGCCCAATTTCAAATCGAGGAAGACCGCCTCGAAGGCGTCCTCATCGATCGCCTTGAGGGCGCGCAACGCGTTGGGTGCCTCCGCGGTCGTGTGCCCGACGGCCTCCACGGCCATGCGCGTCGTTTTTCGGATGGCCGGTTCGTCATCGACGATGAGGATGCGCATAGGGAGGGGACGGAGTGTGGGACGCGGCGGCTGCGAGCGAAATGCCAAAAACAAGGCAGGGCCGCTTGCGCGACCCCGCCAGGTCCAGCTTCAACTTGGCAATTCCACTGGCTATGCCTGCAGAAGTTGCCGACCGAATTCGACCGACGTTGATCTGGCCGGTTCCGCACCCGCCCGAGATAAATTAGCGCTGGTCGAACGTGCGCACCCGGGCGGCTTCAACCGCATCCCCGGCCTGGTGGTCGGCCGAGACCAGCAAGCAGAGTAAGGACCCCAGCAGGAAAAAAGCGGCGATGAAGAAGATCATGGCACCCGATATTGCCCAAACCGTGCCAGCCCGCGCCACGCTTGGGGAAACGGCTGAAGGCCCGAGGGTTGGTTTTCGACTGGGGCCAGCCAGGCAAAGAAACGGCCCGCATCGTCGTGCAAATCGCCGGATCAGTCGGCGCGCATACGGCGTTGTGCACGAACGGTGAAACGCGGGCCGGCGGATTATCCTTGTGTCGGACCGCCGCGCAAAACCCTCTAGGCCCCTCCTGCACGCCCTCGCTATGTCCACGCCCGACGTCCCTCCCCAGCCCGCCTCGCCCGCCGCCGCCCCCCCCAAGCTCACCGACCTGGAGATCAAAGACGCGCAGCTGATCTTCGGTTCCGTCTGGCAACGGCTGGAGGAAGAATACGGCCGCGAGAACCTCCGCTTCCCCAAGGAAATCATTCTGCTCGGGGGCGCTCCCGGCGCCGGCAAAGGCACCAACACGGCCTTCATCACCCACGCCCGCGGACTCACCTGCCCGCCCATCGTCGTCAGCGCCCTGCTCGACTCCCCCGAAGCCAAGGCGCTCAAGGATGGCGGCAATATGGTGGGCGACCGGGAAGTCGTCGGTCTCCTGCTCCGCCAGTTGCTGCGCGCGGAATACCACGACGGTGCGATTTTGGACGGTTTTCCGCGGACCAACGTTCAGGTCGAATGCCTGAAACTGCTCGTCGGAAAAATGCACGGGCTGCGCCGCGAATTCTACGGCACTCCGCTCAGCATCCATTTCCGTCAGCCTACGGTCCACATCATGGTGCTGTTCGTCGATGAGAGGGAATCCGTCGCCCGCCAGTTGAAACGCGGCCTCGAGACCAAAGCCCACAACGAGGAAGTTCTGCGCTCCGGCGTCGGCGAACCGATGGAGGATCGCCCGACGGACCACGACGAAGTCCTCGCGCGTCGGCGCTACCGCGTCTTCAAGGACCAGACTTGGGATGCACTCCAGTCGCTCAAAGAGACCTTTCACTATCATTTCATCAACGCCCAAGGCACGCTGCACGAGGTCGAACAAAACATCCTCAAGGAGCTCAATTACCAAAGCACCCTCGAGCTCGATCCACGCACGGTGGACCGGCTGCGCACTGTGCCCGTGGCCAACGAAATCATCGTTCACGCCCGCCAGGAGCTGGTCAAGCGGTTGGACAGCTATGAATTCGGCCAACCGGAGCTCTTCGGCCAGGTGGTGGCGTTCATTGCCAAAAAGATTCTCCCGATCGTGCAGCGTCATGCGATTTCCGGTGCGGCCCATGTCAATACCGAGGACGGGCTGCTGGAGGACCCCATCGCGCTCGCCATGTTGATCGACGTATTTTCCGAGCGCGGCTTCCACGCGGTGGTCGACCTGCACCGCATCGAAGTGCCCGAACGCTTCGACGTCACGACGGGCGCCATTTCCTGTCGGGTCAAAAAAGTTTTCCGGATTCAAATCCGGTTCCAAGGTTCGGAAATCCGCCGCGGCTGATCGCGAAACCGGGGCGGGCGCGGTGCCGGCGCGCCTTATTCGTAGCGCAACGCCTCGATCGGATCGAGTGACGAGGCTTTCCACGCCGGGTAGAGTCCGAAGATCACACCGATGCCGCCGCACACGCTCAGTCCGATGCCCGCCCAGAGCCAGGGGAAGTTGATCGACGTATTCATAAAGTAGGCCGCGGCATTGCCCCCGCCCACCCCCACCGCCACGCCCGCCACCCCGCCGATCAGCGACAGCGCCACCGCCTCCGCGAGAAACTGCAGCAAAATACTCCGCTTCTTGGCCCCAATGCTCTTCCGGATGCCGATCTCCTTCGTGCGTTCGGTCACGCTGACGAGCATGATATTCATCACGCCGACCCCGGAGGCCAGCAGCGCGATCGAACTGATGACGAGCGCTCCGGCCGCCACCACGTCGAGGATCTTGTTGAACATCTCGATCAGTGATTCGTTGGAGAACACCTCGAAATCGTTGAGGTCTTCGGGGTGCAGCCCACGGACGAGGCGCATCGCGCCGATCGCCTTTTCCTGCACGGCCGCCAGCTCCGCCTGACTGGGCGCCTGCACGTTCATGCTGATCGAACGGAACGAACGACCGTAGATCGCCAGGAAGCGGGAAATCGGCGTGATCACCAGATTGTCCGGGCTCCCGCCAAAGGACGATCCCTTCGGCGCGAGCAAACCGACGACCGTGTAATTCTGGCCGTTGATGCGGATGAGTTTTCCAATCGCCTCCTCGTCGGGAAAAATCTTCTGGATGACGTCGGCCCCGAGCATGCACACGGGCCGGCCATATTCGACGTCGTCGGCGCCGAGGTTGCGCCCGGCGGAGATATCGAAGTTGAACGCCGAAACGTAATTCTCATCGGTGCCGAGCAGGCGCACATTCGCATTCGTGCGGCGGTCGCGAAAAATCACGGTCTGGCCGCCCCGGCCGATCTGCAGATTTACCTTGGCGGAGTCACCCATTAGCTCCTTGAACCGACTCGCCATCGCCGCGGTCACGTCCCGGCGGTTCCGAAACCGGCTCCAATCCGAAAAGCTGATCGCGGGAAATTTATTGATCTGAAAACTGTTCGCCCCGAGGACGTTCAGGCCGGTCTCGATCGAGCCCCGCATGCCGTTGATAAACGTCATCACACCGATCACGGAAAACACCCCGACCGAGATGCCGAGCACGGTCAGGCTGGAGCGCAGCTTGTTCGCGGCGAGCGACGAGAAGGCGAGGCGGAAGATTTCGGCAAAGAGCATGGCGAGGTCGGTTTACTCGTAGCGCAGGGCCACCACGGGATCGAGTTTGCTCGCCTGCCAGGCCGGAGCGAAGCCGCTGAAAATGCCGGTGGCCACCGATGCGCCGAGGGCCAGCAGCACCAGGCCCAGCGAAAACACCAGGGGAAACTCGGGCAAAAACGCCGCGACAATCGCCGACAGGCTCCAGGCCATCGCCAGCCCGCCGAGGCCGCCCAAGAGACAAATGCTCACCGCCTCGATGAGAAATTGGAGCAGGATCGTGCGGCGGCGCGCACCGAGGGCCTTGCGCGTGCCAATCTCCTTCGTGCGCTCCTTCACGCTCACGTAGGTGATGTTCATGATGCCGATCGCGCCGACGAAGAGGGCCAGCCCGGTGATAAACAGACCGCCCAGCGCGATCTTCTGTTTGATCGGATCGATCTGCTCTTTGATGACATTCTGGCTGTTGATTTCGAAATCGTCCTTCTTCTCCGGGCTGAGCCCGCGCAACCGCCGCATGAGCCCCCGGAGTTCGTCCTTCGCCTCGTCCATCCGCGACGCATCGACCTGCACCCGCACTTCGGGGTCGGCATAGCGCAGCGGAAACATCCGGCCGAACGCATCCAGGGGCAGCAGCACTTTGGCATCCCACGAAAAACCGCCGAGCCAGCCGCCCTGCCGGGCCGTGACGCCGACGATGGTGAATTGTTGATTGCGGATACGAATCGTTTTCCCGAGGGCCGAGAGGCCGGGGAACAGGGCGTCGGCCACGTCGAATCCGACCACGGCGACGTTGCGCGCAGCGCGACTTTCCACGTCGGTGAAGAACCGGCCCTCCTTCATCTCGGAGCGCACGATCCGGGCGAGGTCCGCGGTCGTCCCGACAATGCCGACATTGCTCACCCGCAATTCGCCGTTGATCACGGTCGCGTTCCAAGCGACTGCGGGCACGGCCAGCTTGAGCGGCCCGTCCGGGTGATCCGCAATCCAATCGTTGATCGGCTGCGCGTTGGCCACGCTGATGTCGCGGCGATTGCGGAGCGTCCACCAATCGTCGACCTGCTTCCACGGCCACTTGCCGACGTAAAGCACATCGTCGCCGAGACCGGAAAGCGTCTTCTCCACGCCGGCGTCGATGCCGAGAATCGCCGTGCCCATCAGGGTCACGGCCACAATGCCGATGATCACGCCGAGGGCCGTGAGCACCGAACGCATCTTGTTCGCCGCGATCTGGGCAAACGCGATCGCGAAGGACTCGGTGGTCTCGTAGAGGATGCGGGTCACGGGAAATACGTCCGATTCATTCCACCGGCGTGTCGCTCTCGATCAGACCGTCGCGCAGGCGCACGATGCGGCGGGCATGGCGGGCAATGTCCTCTTCGTGCGTGACGACGATGATCGTGTTGCCCTGCTCGTAGAGCTGCTCGAACAGCGCCATGATTTCTTCGCCGGTTTTGGAATCGAGGTTACCCGTCGGCTCGTCGGCGAGAATGATCGAGGGATCGTTGACGAGCGCGCGGGCGATGGCGACGCGCTGGCGTTGGCCGCCGGACAGCTCGTTGGGTTTGTGGCCCATGCGCTCGCCGAGGCCGACGTTTTCGAGCGCGCGCTGGGCTTTCGCGAGCCGGTCGGTGCGCCCCAATCCCGCATAGATCAGCGGGAGCTCGACGTTGTGCAGGGCGTTGGAGCGCGGGAGGAGATTGAACGTCTGGAAGACGAAACCGATCTCGCGGTTGCGGATCTCGGCGAGTTCGTCGTCGCTCATCGTCGCGACATTCTTCTGGCTGAACTCATAATGGCCGGCGGTCGGCGTATCCAGGCAGCCGAGCATGTTCATGAGCGTGGATTTCCCGCTGCCGGACGGCCCCATGATGGCCAGGTATTCGTTGCGGTGGATCTTCACGTCCACGCCGCGGAGCGCGTGGATGATCTCCGAGCCCATTTTGTAGAGCTTGGTGACGCCTTCGATCTCGATGACCAGCGGGCCGTGGGGACGGACATTGCGCTTGGACGACCTGGCAACGGAAGGAGTGGCGGCGTGCATGGAGAGGAGACCGGGGACTGAGGAGGAGAACGGGAGGCGGACCAACGCCGTGGATTACTTTTTTTCCGGACCCTTTTTGCCCTTATCAAGGATCACCGACATGCCGTCTTTGAGCGTGCGGGTAATCACGCCGAAACTGCCGCTCACCACTTCTTCGCCCGCTTTCAGGCCGGACTTGATTTCGATGTGCGTCGTGTCCTGCACGCCGGTCTCCACTTTCACGAGCTTCACGCTGTCGCCGCTCTTGACGAAGACGACGCGCTGGAGGTTGTCGCGGTCGGCCTTGTCGGCCTGCTTTTGCTGCTTGTCATTGACGGCGGCGGCCGAGCCCGGGCCCTTGTTTTCATTCGCCACCTTCTCGCGGTCCTTGGCGACCTCCTCGATCGTCTTGCTGCTTTCCTTGGCGCGGACGGTCACGCTCTGGATCGGAACAGCGACGACGTTTTCCACGGTCTTGGTTTCGACGTCGGCGTTGGCACTCATGCCGGGCCGGAGAGCGACGTCCTTGTCGAGGATGCGGATCTTGACGAGAAAGTTGGTCACTTCGTCCTGCGTGTTCATGCCGGTGACTTTGGCGGCGGAACCGATTTCCTTCACCACAGCGTCAAACTTCCGGTTGGGATAGGCATCGATGGCGACCTTGGCCTTGTCGCCCACCTTCACGTTGATGATGTCGTTTTCGTTGATATTCACGCGGACTTCCATGTTGGCGAGGTCGGCCACGCGCATGACTTCCGCGCCGCCGTAGGAACCCGTGCCGGCCACGCGTTCGCCCAGTTCGGTGCTGAGGGAGCTGATCTTGCCGTCGATCGGCGCGAAGATGATCGTCTTGGTCAACTGGTCGCGGGTCTGGTTGAGGGCGCCTTCGGTGCGCCGCACGGTGGCCTCCGCATTTTCAAAGTTGGCCTGGGCAACCTCCAGGGCGGTGCGGGCCGCCATAATCTCGGAATCGGACAGCAGCTTCTTCGCGTAAATATCCTCGGCGCGCTTGAGGTCGTCCCGCGCCTTGAACAACTGGGCTTTGCTTTGCACCACCCCCGTGCGCGCGGCGACCAAGCCGGCCTCCTGCTGCTCCACCTGCGCTTTGTAGACGTCGGGTTTGATGCTGAGGAGCAAGTCACCTTTCTTGACAACGGCTCCCTCGCGGAAGGGCAACTGGACCACCTCGCCGGAAACTTCCGGGGCGATCTTGACCTCCACCTCCGGCTGGACCTTTCCGGTGGCGGAGACGATCTGGACGATGGTCTTCGTGACCGATTTTTCCGTCGTGACGACGACCTTCTGGCCCTCGGATTTTTTCTTGAAATAGGCCCCGACGCCCAGCGCGATCAGGAGCAGGATCGCACCGAGGACGAACCACTTCGTCTTGGATTTCTTGGGCGAAGTCGCACCAACGGAGGCTGGTTTGGACACAGTGGAGTCAGAGTTCATGGAAGTCAGAGCAGCTTTGGTGGGCGATCAGGGGAAAGAATCTCAGCCGCTTACGCAAGCAGCGGGTTTCCCGTTCGCGGCGCAGAAAAGGTGGCCGGCCCCACCACGAGCCGGCCACACCACCCCACTGATCACTCCGAACGAACGGGAGCGAACGCCCACGACAAAAAAGGGAAACGCGTTTGCGACGAAACGCGGCGCTTTCGCGCCCCAATGCGCCGCCCCGGCTAACCTGGGACGCGGGGGGCGAAGGACGGAGAAGAGGGCGGACACGCAGCTACAACACGAGCCGGCAGGGATAGTTGCAGCGAACTATGACGAGCCGGCCGGACGTGCGGATGAGCGGAAGCCAAACCCCACGAACAGGGGGCGCAGGAAGGGCGTGCCTCAAGCGATGATCCAACCGCTGGGCGACCGCCGTCGGTCCCGTCTGTCCGGCCGGCGATCAAAACCAGGCGCCGGAGCTCTTGTCGTCGAACCCGAGATTGCCCTTGGAGCGCGGGATCCCACCGGGCGGGAATCCGTCGGAGGAGATGTCGACGAAATAGCCGACGAAATCCGCGCGGGCCGCGCCCGGCATGCGCCGCAGGTCCCACGCGAGAAACGGGTTCAGCGCCAGGGTCGTCGTGGGGCGGTCGTTGTTGCCCGGCGGGAGCGCATCGGCGGCTGCGCAGTCGAGGCCACGGACCTCCTTGCGCACGAGGTTCAGGTTCGTGCCGATGACGGAGATGATCGCGTTCGACGAGGAGAAAGAGCCGTCGGGCTGGTGGTTGGCCAGACCGGATGGTTGGGGTGAGGATTTCCTGGCCGATGTGGTGGCGTGGATTTCGGAAACCAGCCGGCCGCACCAGCGGTTCAGTTCCGTTTCTTGGCATGACACAAACCGCGGTACGACGACCGATGGCCGCTCCGGTGCGCCAAACTTATTTCTAACCTGCGACCGGCGCACTCTCCGCCACCGCCGCGGCGAAACGTTCCGGCGCGAGCGCCGGCTCGAGCGAAATCAGGCGCGCGGCGGCGACGGATTGTCCCAGCATCGCGCGGGCGAGCCGCAGCGCGTCCCGTCCCAACGTCGCGGGAAACGAGATCGGTCGGCCCGAATCCGCGGAATCGACAATCTCGATCCGGTCGCCCGTCTCGTAGGCGAGGACGGTGTGCCCATGGAGGCCAACGTTCGACTTCAGATAATACGAAAGCAATTGCGGCCGGACGACCTCGCCACCGCGGCCGAGCCGTTCGCGGAGCGCGACGACGCTCTCAATGAAACAACCGTTGCGGAGCACCCGCCGCACCGGCTTTTTCCCGGCGTGATCCGGCACCACGCTCCACGACGCAAAACCCGCGTGGATGTCGCGCAGCAACGGCGCGAAGTCGGCCTTCTCCGCGGCCAGCCGCCCCCGGTGCAGTGAAAAACTCTGGGTGCCATGCGCGGCGTCGTAGAACCAGAGCACGCCGGCAAGTTCGAACACCAGCGCATGCATCACCTTCGGGTAGCCTTGGCCGGGCGTCTGGTTTTCGACGCGGATCACCTGCGACCAGACTTCGGCGCCGAGCCGCGCCTGGGCCTCCCGCGCGTGGAGGAGCAGGGCATCCGCGCGGAGGGCGGGGACCAAAATGGCGACGACCAACAGGACAAGGGGGAAAAGGCGGGGAGTGGGTTTCACGCCCCCATAAGCGCCGGCCGCCTTCCAGAGTTTCGGGAATGCGACGAACCGCGGAATTT
>JBIKOK010000215.1:0-11534 GCA_044358025.1 Opitutaceae bacterium | reverse complement strand
ATCTCAAAGACGGCATGACTTTGCGCGGATTGATCGCGCTGCAAGTGCACCAGATTGGCGACGGCACGAAGAAGCCCGCCGGCGAGGAAATCCGCTGGCGGAATATCCGGATCAAGGAGCTGTGAGGGCGGGTGGCAGGCTCTCGCATCACCCCGGAGGCGAGCGGGGCGGTTGAGCCGCAAGGCGGGAGCGCGGGGATCCGCCCGAGTGAGCATTCACCGGTAGCTCCAATAATGGAACCAAGGGTCTTTCGTGGCGGTTTGGAATTCCTTCAGGCGCGACAATAAGTCGGCTTGCAGGGCGGCGTGGGCCGGGGAGTCGGCGAGATTGGTGACTTCGTCGGGATCGCGGTCGAGGTCGTAGAGTTCGAAGCGCGGGCGATGAAGAAATTTTTCAATCGTGCGACGGCCGTAGAGTTTTCCGCCCGAAGCGGTGGCGCTGATCCAGGTGGGGGACTTGATCAGGTCGAGGGCGAAGGGATAGGGCAGCTCGGAGGCGAGGTTGACGATCAGCTTGTGCTGCCGCGTACGCACGACGCGCATCGGATAATACATGGTGACCTCGTGTAGGGTGTGAGAGGCGAAGACGGTGTCCCAGCCTGACACGGCGGTGCCGTCGAGGGCGGCGCGGAAGGAGCGGCCGTCAAATTGGGTGCGGTCGGTGGTCACGCCGGCGAGGTCGAGCAACGTGGGGGTGAGGTCGGCCCAACTGACCAGGGCGGATTGGACGGCGCCGGGGTTTTTTCGGCCGGGGGTGCGCACGATCAGGGGCAGGCGCATGCCGGGATCGTAGAGTGTGGTCTTCGCGCCGGGGAAGGCGGCGCCGTTGTCGGAGAGGTAGAGAATAAGTGTGTTTTCATACTGGCCGGCGGATTTGAGCAGTGCGATGAGCCGCCCGACGCCTTGGTCGAGGCGCGAGACGGCTTGATAGTATTCGGCGAGCTCGGCGCGGGAGGCGGGCGTATCGGGCAGATAGGCGGGCACGCGGACGTCGGCCGGGCGGTAGCGCACCGGATCGATACCGGGATAGCCGGCGGGGCGGTTGCCGAAGGAGTTGGGCTGCGGATACGTGTCGAAGGTGGGCTTGCCGCTGGGCAGCACGGCATTGGCGCGGTGCGGATCGTCGCTGGCGAAGTAGAGGAAGAACGGGCGGGGGTCTTTTGACTCGAGGACCTCGCGGGTGCGCTCGGCCATTTCGACGGGACTGCGGCCGATGGTGGCGGGATCGTTGGCGGCGCCGCCGGACAGGACGGTGTGAAAGGCGTAGGCTGATTCGGGGGCGACGTGGAATTTGCCGATGCGGGCGGTGCGGTAGCCGGCTTCGCCGAGCAAGACGGGCAGGCCCTTCACGCGATCAAACGACTGAAAGTGGTGGTCGTCATGTTGAAGGCCATACATGCCGTTGCGGTGATTTTGCTGGCCCGAGAGAATCACGGAGCGGGACGGGCTGCAGCTCGCGGTGGTGCAGAAGGCGTGGGTGAAGCGCGTGCCGTCGGCGGCGAGAGCGTCAAGGTGCGGGGTCTTGATGACCGGGTTGCCGTAGCAGCCGAGCGCGTCGAGGCCGTGGTCGTCGGCGACGATCATGACGATGTTGGGCCGCGGGGTGGCGGCGCGGAGGGCGGCGGGGAATGCGGCCCCGATCAACAGGACGGCGCAAAGCAGACGGGGAAGGGGCAAGGGGAGCATCGGGGAGAACCTTTCCGAGGCTCGGTGGCGGGTCGAGCCTACAGGCGCCCACGGCGCGGATCGCGAGGAGCGGTGCCGGGCCGAGGAAGCGCGGGCTGAAGCGCCGCGCTACGCGAGACCGGGCCGCGTCACTTTGCGGCTTTGCGTTTGGCTCGCTTGGTTGGCTCGGCCGCGGGAGCGGCGGGGCGAACGGACGCGGACGGGTTGTCGGCCGCCGGCAGCGCTGCCGGAATGCCCCGGTTCACTTCGATGAGGCTGAAGAGGTCGTCCTGGTCGTCGGTGTTCACCAAGGCGAGGTCGCTGCCCTTGGGGCCGCCGCGACGCATCACGGCGTCGTGCAGCGTGACAATCTGATCGTGCCAGCGTCGGTCGCCGGTGCCGGTGACGGCGAGGGCGGTCTTCATGTCACGGTCGCCGGCATCGTAGGCGAGTTTCCAGGTCGATCCGGCCTGGGCGTCGTACCAGACGACGCGAATCGTGACGGTTTTGGGGGTGCGGTCCGGGAAGAAATTTTCGTGGAGCTGGAAATACAGGGCGTCCTTGCCCGAGGCGTGCTCGAAGCCGCGGGCGAACCGCGAGTAGATGGAGGACGACGGGGTGATGGGGCCGCCGACGCGCCAGCGGGGGACGGAGGTGGCGTCCGCGTCGATTTGGTGAAGGAAGCGCGTGTAGTTGTCCGGCCAGATCTGCCAGCCGACGTCGTTGAAGCCCTTCTGGTCGCGGCGTTGTCCGACCTGCCCGATGGTCAGCGCTTCGGGGTCGTCCGCGCTGGCGCCATACTTCGCGAACGGCGCGCAGATTTTGAGCATGCGCTCGAGGTTCTTGGGCGTGGCTTTGCCGTAGTGTTCCTCCGGATAGGCCTTCGTGTCGGCGGCATCGAGGCCCTTGTGCAGGGCGCAGAAGGCGGCGGTGGCGGTCTCCGGGTGGATCTGGCCGGCATACTTGTTGAAAAAATAGAACGAATATTCGAAGCCGCCGGACTTCGCTTCCTCGATGGCGCGCTTGGTGATGTCCCACACGCTCTGCCCGCTGTTGAGGGCGTTCACGGCGCCCCAGTAGAAATTCAAGGGCACGTTGAGTTGATACCACGGCTTCGTCCACGTCTGGTCCATTTCGGACCGGCGAAACAGGGTGAGGCCTTTTGGGTCGATGAGGTAGGGATTCCATTGTTCGACCAAGGTGCGCTCGCCGCTGAGGTGGTGACCGCGGGAAAGCGCGCCGTTCTTGATGCCGAAACCGCTCTTGAGGTGGGTGGTGACCCACTGCCACTCCGCCGCGAAACCCTCGTCGCCAAACGCGTCGCCGCCGACCGAGTTGAAGAGCAGGTCGATGCGCGGGCCGGGACTTTCCTGAAACAGCTTCACAAACAGGGCGAACGTATCGAGGCGGAAGTCGCGCCACGCCGCCGATGTTTTCGCCAGCGCGTAGTGGCTGTCCTTGGGCTCGCCTTTGTAAGCGGCCTCGTCGCCCGTGCAGCCGGTCTTGATCTGAATGAAGGCGATGCGCCGCTGCTTTTCCTCGGGGTAAGTGCGGATGTGTTGGCCGAATTCCGTAATGAGCCGGGTGAAAAATTTCCGGTAGGCGGGCGCCAGGTAGTAGGGATAACAGGGCCATTTTCCCAGATGGCGCTCGTCGTCGGTGAACACCTTGGGGACGCCGTTCTGGTAGATCCACTCCGGCGCCTCGGGACCGGCGCCCACGGAAAGATACAGGTAGACTTTATTTTGGAGCGCTTTCTCGACCGCCTGATCGAGGCGGCTCCAGTCGAAGACGCCCGGCTGTTTTTCCAGTTCGGACCAGGATGCATTGAACGACAGCCCCCGGAGGAACGGATACTGGGTGGGGTCGAAGGTATCGCCCCGATCCCAAACGCCGAAGGAACTGGGCGGCGGTTCGGCCCGGGCGCCGGTCGTCCAGCAGGCGACGATCAGACCCACCCCGAGCAGGCGGGCTGCGGCGTGGCGTGCGATCAGGTTCATCGGGTGAAGCGGGCGACAAGGGTTTCGGGAGCGGAAGATCGACGATCGTCGGGTGGGTCGGGCGGGACCTATTCCTTGGCTTCGGCCTCCTTCGCGGCTTTGCGTTTTCCTTTTTTGGCTTCGCCGGCGGGGGCTGCGGCGCGGTCGGCGCCGAGGCTTGCGCGGAGGTCGCCGAGGATGCGCGGGATGTAGGCCGCGTAGCGGCTATCCGGCACGGGACCGGTGGACGGCAGGGCGAGGATCGCGGCACGGGCGGGCTTGATTTTTTCGAGGCCGAGGGCTTCGAGGGCGTGCAGGGCGTGGAGCGCGATGAACACGTCGTGCTTGCTCCAATCGGCGAGGGCCGTGAGCACGGGGAGCGCGGCGGCGAGATCGGCGGGGGGGCCGAATTGGCCGAGGGCCGCGGCGGCGACGATGCGGACGTAGGGCGAGGGGTCGGCGAGCGCAGTGGCGAATGCGGGGCGCGCGGCCTTCACGGCGGACGAGCCGCGCATCTGGAGTCCGATTGCGCCCCAGTAGCGGACGGCGCTGTCGGGGTCGGTGAGAAGTTTTTTCAACGCGGGGGCGGCGTCGGGTTTCAAGGAGGAGGCGAGTTCGGCGGCGGCGAAGACGCGCTCGTAGGGATAGTGCGTGTCGTCGTGGCCGAAGTCGTAGGGGGCCTGAGTGCCGGCGCGGGTGAGGCGCTCGCCCTCGGGGATGAAGCCGAGGTCGCGGATGCGGCGCGAGTGGGCCTGTTGGGCGGCGCGGAGTTTCGCGAGGATGGCCTGATGCGCGGGTGAGGCGGCGAGGTTGTTCACTTCGTCGCGGTCGGTTTGGAGATCGTAGAGTTCCTCGGGCGACTTCGGGGTGTCCCAGAAAATGCGTTGGGGCGGAGTGGCCTGGCCCGCGTCGTAGCGTTTGCGCCAGACGGCGGTGGTGGGCGTCTTGAACTGGGTATCGACGTGCTGGCCCTGCGAGAGGTGCGGGAGGTAGTTGCGCAGGTAAACGTAGCGGCCGTCGGTCACGCTGCGGACGAGATCGTAGCGTTCATCCATGCGACCGCGGAAGCCGTAGACGTAGGGTTGGGCGGGGGCGATGAACTGGCCGAGGAAGGCGTAGCCCTGCATCCAGGCGGGCGGCTTGAGACCGGCGAGGCTGCACATCGTGGGGGCGAAATCGACGAAGCTCACGGGACGGTCGGTGGTGCCGCCGGGGAGGTAGTCGGCAGGGCGGAGGTCTTTAAATTTCTCCGGAATGTGCACGATAAGCGGGACGTGAAGACCGGAATTCGAGGGCCAGCGTTTGCTGCGCGGCATCCCGGAGCCGTGGTCGGCCCAGTAGAAAATGATGGTGTCGTCGGCGAGACCGTCGGCGGCGAGTTGGGCGAGGACGGCGCCGGCGTCGGCATCGGCGGCCGTGACGCTGTCGTAGTAGAGGGCCCAGTCGCGGCGGACCTCGGGGGTGTCGGGATGGTAGGCGGGGACGCGGGCCTTGGCGGGATCGTGGACCGGCTTTCCGTCCGCGCCGAGTTTGATGATCTGGCTCTCGTGGCTCTTGGTGGAATTGAAGACGGCGAAGAACGGTTGGCCGGCGGCGCGGTTTTTATAGTGCGCGCGATTGGACGATTCGTCCCAGACGGCGGGAGTTTTCGGGAGGTTGTAGTCCTCCTTCACATTATTGCTGGTGTAGTAGCCGGCTTCGCGGAGGAGCTGCGGGAACATTTTTTGGCCGGCGGGATAGGCGACCATGCTGCGCATGTGGTCGCCGCCGGAGGACGGGCCGTGGAGGCCGGAGATGATTGTGGTGCGCGTGGGGGCGCAGACGGGGGCGGCGGCCCAGGCGTGGGTGTAGCGCAGGGAACGCGTTGCGAGTTGATCGATATGAGGGGTGTTCGCGTAGGAGTCGCCGTAGCAGCCCATTTGCGGGCCGTGGTCCTCGCTGGAGACCCAGAGAATGTTGGGCCGGGCGGCAAAGGCGGGGAGGGAGAGCAGGAGGGCGAGGGAGACGGGGAGAAGACAGCGGAGGAGGCGCATGGGAGATTGAGGAAGGAGGAGGTTGCCCACGGAACACACGGAACACACGGAAGAAAACCACTGGGTCCGGGGGGCGGTGGGGGACGTGGGCCCCGGAATGGACGGAAGTAGCTCAGAACCGGCCGCGGATGCCGGCGGTCCAGACGGCGCCGAAGTTGTTTTTGTAGGCGATGGTGCCGGGGACGTTGAAGTAGGATTCGAGGGCCTGGTTGAAGACGTTGCGGCAGCTGAAGGTGAGTTCGTAGGTGCGGTTGAGTTTCACGCCGCCGCTGAAGTCGAACATGAGGCGCTCGCGTTCCCACTGGGTGCGGGCGGCGGTGATCGAGGTGAGACGGGCGGCAGTCCAAGTGAAGCGGAGCTGGGAGTTGAAGCGGTGGTTGCCGAAGCGCAGGCCGCCGTTGGCCGATTTTGAAACGATGTCGACGATCTGCACGTCGGGGACCGTGTGGGAGATGGAGCCGAAGACGCTGAAGCCGCGCCAGAAGCCGGGGAGAAAGGTGAGCTGCTGGCTGTACTCGGCGTCGATGCCCTTGATGCGGCGGGTGTCGCTGGCGTTGGCGGCGCGGAAGAACGCGTAGCCGGTGTATTCGGTGTCGTCGGCGTAGCCGGCTTCCTCGGCGGAGACGGGCGCACTGAGGGTGCCCATATTTTCCACGACGAGCTTGTAGGCGGAGACGGTGACCGTGCCGGCGGGCTCGATATAGTATTGGGCGCTGACGAAAAATTTGTCGGAGGTCTCCGGCTTGAGATTGGGGTTGGGGAGCGTGACACGCTGGGTGGTGTCGTTGACGGAAATGACGCCGGCGAGGCTGTCGTAGTTGGGGCGGCCGATGGATTGGCTGGCGGCGACCTGGAGGACGAGGTTGCGGGTGAAGGAGTATTTTGCGCCGCCGCTGAGGAAGAGGTTGTCGTAGCTGCCGTAGGTGGAGGGGCGGACGCCGTTGCGGTATTGGTAGACGGTGTAGGGAATGGTGCCGGCGGTGAAGCCGGCGGCGCGGACGACGGCGGCGGGCAAAATATCGAAGGTGCGGCCGACGGTGCGCGTGCGTTCGTAGCGGGCGCCGAGATTGAAGCGGAGCTGGCGCCAGCGGGTGTTGGCCTCGGCGTAGCCGGCGTCGATCTGCTCTTTCACGGAGCGCGGGGTGGTGAACGCGTTGGTGAAGTTGCCGACGGTGTTGGGGACGAATTGCTCGGGGTTGGAGCGGAACAGCGCGGCCATGGCGATGGTGTCGGGCCAGGGGAAATTTTGCTGGGTGACGTTGCCGCCGCGCTTGGGGTCAAAGGGGTGGAGGGACTCGTCGATGACGAGCGTGGTCGGATCGGTCTGGATACCGCGGGGACCGACGAAGGTCCAGTTTTGCGTGCCGCCCCAAGTGATGTCGAAGGTGGTGAGGCGGGATTTGACGCCGGTGAGGACCTGGATGGGGAGGCCGGCGACGTTGAAGGTTTTCTTGGCGTCGAGGTTGCCGGCGAACACCTGGCTGTGGCCGCCGCGGGCGGTGCTGACCATGTTGTTGGGGTTGGGGTCGTCGCGCCCCCAGTTGGCGATGTCGCCCCAGGGGCGGCCGGAAAGCTGGGTGACGGTCCACTCGGTGGAGTTGGTGTTGGCGCGTTCGGCCATCCAACTCAGGCGGGTGAGGCTGAGGGTGGCGGTCTGGAAATAGCCGTCGCGCAAATCCTCATAGTGGGTGCGGCTGCGCGAGTAGCCGCCGCCGGCGGTGAGGGTAAGATCGCCGCGGGTGTACTCGAGCTTGCCGACGTAGGTGACCGTGGCGTTGCGCTTG
Organism: Opitutaceae bacterium; assembly: GCA_044358025.1. Taxonomy (GTDB): domain Bacteria; phylum Verrucomicrobiota; class Verrucomicrobiia; order Opitutales; family Opitutaceae; genus GAS368. The sequence continues at coordinate 4,074 of JBIKOK010000215.1, read as the reverse complement.
TTGCGGTGATTGCTGGAGGCGTTGAGGCGCGTGTTGGCGTTGGCGGTGGCGTTGGCGATGACCCGGGTGAGGGTGGACGAGGGATCGATCTGGGCGGCGTTGGCGGTGAAGAGCAGATTGCGGGCGTAGAATTCGTCGCTCAGGTGCGAGCCGGTGACGCGCAGCGAGGCGATGAGGCGCGGGGTGATCTTGTAGTCGAAGGTCGCGCCGAGGGAGGCGCGTTCGATGACTTTCGGGGCGTCCTTGAAGGTGAGGCCGGTGAGGCGCGGTCCGGTGGCGACGTTGGAGAAATCGTAGGCGTGGGTGATCTGCTCCTGTTCGCCGTACATAGTGGAGCCGCCGACGTTGAACTGGACGCCGAGCTTGCCGCCGTAGACGTCGGCGTAGCTGAAATTGCCGCCGGGAAAGACGACGCGGCGGAGTTCGTTGGTGGGCGAAGGGACGCGGCGGAGCGTCATCTGGTATTCGTTGGCGCTGAGGGAAAACTGGGCGGTGATTTCGCGGCCCTTGCGGTCGAAGGCGCTCTTGCTGCGGAAATTGATCGCGCCGGCGGGGGAGTCGGCGTCCATGCGGGCGGTGAGGGTCTTGTTCACCTCGATGGCCTCGACGCTGTTGATGGAAGACTGCTCGAATTCGAACTGGCGCGAGTCTCCGCCGAAGGCGGCGCCCTGGGCGCTGGCCATGCGCATGCCGTCGACGCTCACGCCGACGTATTTGGGGTCGAGGCCCCCGATGCGGACGGCGCGGGCGTCGGACTGGTTGTAGTCGATCACGACGCCGGGCATATACTTGATGAATTCGCCGACGTTGCCGCCGGTGATGTCGCCGAAGTTGTCGGCCGCGATGACGTTCTTCACGTTGAGGGCCGCGCGCTGTTCCATGATGGCCTTGGCGTTGCCCTCGCGCTCGGTGGAAACGACGAACTCCATGAGTTTGACCGGGCCGGCGGGAGCGCCGGGCGCGGAGGACGCCGGCGCCGAGGCGGGACGCGAGCCGGTGGCGAGGAGTTCGAAATCGCGCGTGGCGATGGCACCGGGCGAGACGATGACGCGGGTCGTCGCGGAGTCGTAACCGGTGTAGGCGACGGTGAGCTCGCGGGCGCCGGCGGGGACGTTGGTGAGGGTGTAGAAACCGTCCTCGCCGGTGAACGTCGCGAGGTTGGTGCCGGGGAGCGTGACCTCGACGTTGCGCATGTATTCCTGCGTGGCCGGACTGAGCACGCGGCCCTGGATGGTGCCGGTGGAGGCGGCGGTGGGAGCGGCGGCGGTGGGGGCAGGGGTGGCCTCGGCGGCGCGGAGGGCCGGCGCGGCGGAGAGCAGGAGAGCGCAACCAAGGATCAGGGGCACGCGGAGCGCACGGGTGGGGGCAGGGACGTTCATGGGGGGGAGGGGTTGACGGACGGAAGCAGGGTGTCGGAAAAAACAAAAGCGTGGCAAGACCCGGGTGCGGCCGGCGCGCGGGCGAGAATAACGTTTGCGCTGGTGGCGCTTCTGCATGCTCTCGGGGGCACCCCATGACCGGCGCCCCGCTCGAACTTGCCCGTCGACAATTTCTTGGTCGCATGACGACCGGTCTGACCGGCGTGGCCCTTGCGCGGCTGTTGCGCGGGGACCTGCTCGCGGGGGCCGGCGGCGGGGCGTTGCCGCATTTTCCGGCGAAGGCGAAGCGGGTGCTGCAGATTTTCTGTCCGGGCGGGGCGTCGCATGTGGATCTCTGGGATCACAAGCCGCTGCTGGAGAAATTTCACGGCACGCCGCTGCCGGGCGGCGACGCGGAGGTGACGTTCCAGGGCAAAAACGGAAACCTCATGCGGTCGCCGTGGGACTTCGCGCCGGCGGGGCGCAGCGGAAAAATGATTTCGACGTTGTTGCCGCATCTGGCGCGGCATGTGGACGACATGGCGTTTGTGCATTCGATGACGTCGCGGACCAACACGCACGGCCCCGGCTGCATCGCGATGAACACCTGCTTCGCGCGCGAAGGGTTTCCGAGCGCCGGGGCGTGGATCAGTCACGGCCTCGGCACGCTCAACGAAAACCTGCCGACGTTCGTCGCGTTGCAGGACATCCGGGGCGAGCCCCCGAATGGGAAGGCGAACTGGGGCAACGGATTTTTGCCGGCGCAACATCAGGCGGTCGTGCTCGCGGCGCACCAACCGCTCCGCAACCTCGCGCGGCCGGAGACGGTTTCCGCGACGGAGGAGGAGGCGACGCGGGCGTTTCTCGCGCGGGCGAATGCCGACCACGCGGACGCGCATCCCGGCAACAGCGAGTTGCGGGCGCGCATCGCGGCCTACGAACTCGCGGCGCGGATGCAGCTCGCGGCGCCGGAAGTCAGCGATCTGGCGCGCGAGCCGGCGCACGTGCATGCGCTGTATGGCACGAACGACGCGAATGCGCTCAAGGCGAGCTATGCGCGGAATTGTCTGCTCACGCGGCGGCTGCTCGAAAAAGGCGTGCGCTATGTGAGTCTGTATTGTGCCTCGCGGGCGAGCGCGGTGGACGGGCTGCTGAATTGGGACGCGCACAAGACGCTCAAAGCGGACTACGAACGCCACGCGCCGATCTTCGACCAGCCGACGGCGGCGCTGTTGGCGGACCTGAAGCAACGCGGGCTGTTGGCGGACACGCTGGTGATTTGGTGCAGCGAATTTGGCCGGATGCCGACGCATCAGGAAGGAACGGCGGGGCGGGACCACAACCCCGACGCGTTCACGACGTGGTTCATGGGCGCGGGGGTGAAAGGCGGCGTGAGCCACGGGGCGACGGATGATTTCGGCCGGCGCAGCGTGCAGGACGTGGCGACGGTTTATGATTTCTATGCGACGGTGTTGCACCTGCTCGGCGTGGACCACGAACGGCTCACGTATTATCACAATGGCTCGAATCGTCGGCTCACCGATGTGCACGGGCATGTCTTGAAGGGAGTGCTGGCATGAGTTTCCCGCCGATTCAGGGCACCGCAGATGAGCTGACGGCGGACACGGCGGAGCAGGCTGGTGCGGTGGAACTGTGGGCTGTGGGGGCGATGGGGGATGTGGAAAACAGAAGGGAGGTTGGACCGCGATGAACCAGGACCCGTTCACCCACCTGATCATTGGCGAGGCGATGCAAACGCATCGTGCACTCGGGCCGGGACTGTCGGAGGAGCTGTATCATCGGGATCTGGCGGCGCGACTTGCCGCCGGTGGCATCGGGCACGAATCGAAGTTGCGGCAAGAGTTGGTGTATCGCGGGCGGGTTGCCGATGTTTTTGAGCCGGATATGGTTTTCCCGGGGCAACTCGTTGTGGAGCTGAAGTCGCTGCGGACGGAATTTCTGCCGGTGCACCTGACGCAGTTGCTGGCGTATCAAAAATTCCGGGGCATTGGCACCGGCCTGCTCCTGGATTTTGGCAAGGCTAGTCTGGTCTTCAAACGGGTCGTGTTTACGCCAGTCGAAGCGGTGTTCCCGGTCGTGGCGGTTCCAGGTTGGGTTGCGCCCTCGGGTCTGGCGACCGCGGTCGTGGATGTGCTGGGGCAAGTGCATCGCGATCACGGGCTCGGGTATCGGGAAACGACGTGGAGGGGGCTGGTTGCCGCCGCGCTGAGCGCGGAGGGAATCGGGCACGTGGTCGAACCTGTGGTGGACGTGGGCGGACTGGGCACGGCGGATTTGCGGTGCATCGTCGTCGAGTCGGGGTGCGCGGTGACGATCGGTGCGCTCGGGGAGGGTGTCTCGGCGATGGATCGTGCCTATCTGCAAACCTGTTTGCGCTGGCTTGGCCTGCCCTGGGGCGTAGCGGTTCATTTTGGGCGCAGGTCGGTGGACGTGCGGTTCGTGATTGCACCGAAACGCGGAACTTTCCCGCAGATTCCGGGGGCCACAGATGAGTGACCGAAACGGTCCGCGCAATGGCTCTGGTTTGAAGCCAGAGCCGGTCGCTTTTATTTATCGGTGGAGTCCTGAATCTGCGGGAGAATTCAGGTTGGGCGGTTGGCTGATGCGTGCGAGTGGGTGGGCGGCGGAGGTTTCCCGCCGATTCAGGGGCCCACAGAGGACGGACCGAAACCGGGCGATCGGGCACTCGGCGGCG
>JBIKOK010000405.1:0-3360 GCA_044358025.1 Opitutaceae bacterium | reverse complement strand
CGGCGACGTCGAGCCGATGGGCACCCCGGTCAACTACGCCTTTCTGCTCCGTCGGGACGCGGCCGCACCCGGTGGTGCCCGCTTTGTCCCACAACGCATCGACGACGCGTCCGCCCTCGGCACCCAGATCGAAGCCGTCGATGTCAACGGTGACGGCATCCCCGACGTCCTCACCGCTTCGAAGCTCGGCGTCTTTGTTTTTCTCACGAAACGGTCATGACCCTCCCCTCGCTCCTGCGCCCCGCGCTCTTCGCCGCCCTCCTGGGCTCGCATCTGCTTTCCGCCCAGCCCGCCCTCGTGCCCGGCGAAGTCCTCGTCGAGCGCGTGATGCTCCCCGACGCCCGGGCCGGCAGCTTCGCCTTCGGTCTGCCGGGCGGCGTCAACGTCTGCTACGACCCGATCCGCGGCGGCGTGAACTACGCGTGGACCGGCGGATTTCTCGATCTCACCAACGTTCGCCCCGTCAACAAACTCATCAAGGCCGCCACGCTGCTCGGCCCGGTTGTTTACCGCGAGACGGGCGCGTCGCCCCTGCGCCGCGGTGACGCCGCCCGCGAGCCCGTGGTTGAGTTCAAGGGCTACACGCTGCGCGACTCGGCCGTCGAACTCCGCTACACGGTCGATGGCGCACCGGTCGCCGAGACCCTTTCCGCCTTGCCCAACGCCGCCGGTTTCAGGCGCACGTTCCGCTTTGACCGGGCCGGCGCCGACGCGAAGTGGCTCTACGTTGGCGCCGGGCAGCCCGCCACGGCCCTCACGCGCAACGCCGCGGGCACGTTTACCCTCGAGACCCTCTTCGGAAAGGCCACGCCATGATGTCTACCGTCCGCCTCTGCTTGCTCTGCGCGCTCATCGCCCCGCTCGCCCGCGCCGGCTACCGCATCGAAAATATCCCGCGTCCCGCCGAGCTGCGCGGCGGCATCGTCGGCGTCGCCTTCTCTCCGGCCGGCACGCTGGTGGTCACGACGCGTTACGGGGAGGTCTGGATGCGCTCCACGGCCGGGGCCTGGCGTTGCTTTGCCCGCGGCCTCAGTGAACCCCTCGGACTCGTCGTCGAGTCGGACACCGTCGTCTACATCGCGCACCGCCCCGAACTCCTGAAAGCGGCTGATACCGATGGGGACGGCCGTGCGGACACCTTCGACGCGCTCGGCGGCCAATGGGGCATCTCGCACAACTACCACGAGTTTTTCTACGGCCTCCGGCGGGATTCCGCCGGCAATTTTCTCGGCGTCATTTCGAACAGCTCGAGCGGGGACAAACTCCCGATCACGCCGGGCGAAGTGCGCGGCCGCCTCGATCCGTCGCCCCTCCTCGAAACGACCGGTCAATATTCGACGCTGCCGTGGCGCGGTTGGGCGGTCAAAATCGGCCCGGATGGAAAATTCACGCCTCTCGCCAGTGGTTTCCGTCAGCCCAATGGCGTCGGGCTCAGCCCGGAAGGCGAATTCTTCGTCAACGAAAACCAGGGCGACTACAAACCCTCCTGCGGCCTCCTCCATGTCGCGCCGGGAGATTTTCACGGCCATGTCGCGAGCCTCAAATGGGAGCCGGGCTTTGACGCGAAGACCTTCACGACCGAGCAGGCGTGGCAGCGCTACAAATCTCCCGCCGTGGTTTTCCCGCACGGCCCCATGGGGGTTTCCGGCGGCGAGATCGTCTGGGATACCACCGGCGGAAAATTCGGCCCGTTTGCCGGGCAGGTCTTTGCCGGCGACTACACGCGGTTCGTCGTGCGCGCCACGCTGGAGAAGGTCGCGGGCGAGTGGCAGGGGGTGTGTTTCCCGTTCCTGGGCCGCAACGAAGCGCCCGCTTACACCTCGGGCGAGAAACTCCTCGCTGGCATCACGCGCAGTGCCTTCGCCCCGGATGGCAGCCTCTGCCTCGGCGCGGCCGGCGGCTGGGGCGCGGGGGCCGATGGTTTGCAACGCGTCGTCTGGGACGGCCAAGTCTCGCCCGAAATCCACGACGTGAAACTCACCGACCGCGGTTTCCGCCTCACGTTTACGCGGCCGATGAGCGCCGCCACCCTCGCCGCCGTCGCCAACTTCGAGGTCAATCGCTTCCGCTACTACTACCAACACAAATACGGCTCGCCCTGGGTGGACGAGGCCCGCGTCGCCGTCCGCGAGGTCCGGCCCACCGCCGACGGCCGTGCGGCCGAGCTCGTCCTCGCGGAACTGCGGCCGGGCTTCATCTACGAGCTCTCGGTGGCCGCGCTGCGCACGGCCGATCACCAGCCGCTGGCGAATCCGCTCGCCTACTACACGGCCAATCGGCTGCTCAACGGCGAGCGCACCGTCGGCGGCACGACGCGCCTGCCGCGCCCCGGGGAGGCCGCCGCCGACGCCAAAGCCGCTGCGGCCGTCGCCACGACCTCACCAGCCGAACTCGTCGCGGCCGGCGAAAAAATCTACCGCCTCTATTGCGTCCCCTGCCACCAACCCGACGGTCGCGGTGTTCCGGGAGGTGCGGCCAATTTCCGCGACGACAAGACGCGGTTGGCGAAGCCGGACGCTGAACTCCTCAAGATTATTTCCGAGGGCAACGAGCAGAAGGGGATGCCGGCCTTCGGGGCCATCGCGACGGCGGGCCAACGCAAGGCGGTGCTCGCCTATATCCGGGCGGCGTTCGGCGAGAAATAGCCCGCCGCGGGTCCGCCGATATCCAACAAAAAACCCGGCGCGGTGAGGCGCCGGGTCGTGATGGGATGGGTTCAGTCTTTCTTGCCGCGCGAACGTCCCCCACCGCTGCTGCGGCGGGCCGGCTTTTTCTCGTCGCTCGCGCCGTCGTCCGCCGCGAACTTTGAGGCCTTCGCGTTCACCCAAAGCTCGTCCTTGGCGTTCTTGTTGAGCCAGAAAATTTCGCCCGCGTGTTCGACGAACACCGGCTTTTCTTTGGCCTTGTCCGGGGCCTGAAGCCCGGCGCCGAGGAGTGCCGCCGTCAAATCGGCGGACGATTGGCCGAGTTCGTTGGCCACGCGGTCGAGCTTGCCGGCGAATCCGCCCGTGCGGGTTTCTTTCAGGAGCAGGCGCACGGCGGACAATACGTTGGCGGCCGCGGGGGCCGCGGGGGCCGTGGTGGCCGTGGGGGTCGCGGGCGTTTCCTCTGCCGGGGCTGGCGCCGGGGCGGGAGGAGGCGGAGCGGCTTCCGGCGCGGGATTTGCGCTGACCGTGGCCGCAGCGGGTGCAGGCTCGGTGGCAACTCCTGGCGTCTCGGTCGGAGCGGAAACCGGGGTGGGCGCGTCCGTCGCGGGGGTGGTTTCCGGGGTGGCGGGGCCGGCGGGAGCGAGGACTTCCCCGGGCAGCTTGTCGCGACCATTGATCCAGACCCCGCCGCGCGAATCCAGATTCACCCACC
>JBIKOK010000214.1:0-11565 GCA_044358025.1 Opitutaceae bacterium | reverse complement strand
CGGGAACGAGAGAGGGGGAGAAGGGAGCGGACGAGGGGCGTGGGGAGACGGTTCATGGGGTGGCGGCGGCTTTGGTTTTCAGGAGGTCGATGGGGGCGTCGTTGGGTTGGCGAGGGCCGGGGGTGCTGCGGCCTTCGGCGATAAAACGGTCGAGCAGGGCGCGGAGGCGTGCGACGACGGCGGGATTTTCCGCGTGGACGTTGTTCGATTCGGCGGGATCGGAGGCGAGATGGTAGAGCTGGATTTCGGGCAGGCCGGCTTGGCGGGCGGCGGTGTCGTTGGGCGCGGCCCAGCCGCCGGAGCCGGGGCAGAGCGCGAGTTTCCACGGGCCCTGGCGGAGGGAGAACATGCCTTGGATCGAGTGATGAACGACGGCCTCGTGCAGTGGGGCGCGGTCAGTGCCGAGGAGTGCGGGCAAAATACTCACGCTGTCTTCGCCGGCGTTGGGGGGGAGCTTTGCGCCGAGGAGATCGGCGCAGGTGGCGAGGAGGTCGACGTGGCAGATGAGTTGGGCGCTGGTGGAAGCGGGTTTGATTTTCCCGGGCCAGCGGGCGAAGAAGGGCAAGCGGTGGCCGCCGTCCCAGAGGTCGGCCTTGTAGCCGCGGAACTGCGCGCTGGCGAAGTGGCCCTGCTTTTCCAGGGCGGGCGTGCCGGCGGCGGGCGAGCAACCGTTGTCGGCGGTGAAAATGACGAGCGTGTTGGCGGCGAGGCCGTGGGCGTCGAGGGCGGCGAGAATGTTTCCGACGACGGCATCGGTCTGCATCACGAAATCGCCGTAGGCGCCGAGGCCGCTTTTGCCCTGCCACTCGGGGGCGGGGAGAATCGGGGTGTGCGGTGAGGTGAGCGGGACGTAGAGGAAAAAGGGTTTTCCCGATTTCGCGGCGGCGGCGTGCTCGGCGACGTAGTTGACCGCCTGGCGCTCGAGGCGCGGGAGCATTTCGATGGGCGGGAGGCTTTCGATGACGCGGTCGTTCTCGATCAGGCCGGACATCGTGCGGGCGTTGGAGCAGCCCCAGAAATAGTCGAAGCCGCGGGTGATCGGGCCGCCGATGATGCGCGAGCCGACGGGAAGGCCGGCGTCGCCCATTTTGGATTTTTTCTTCGCGGCTTCGCCGGAGGGCGCGGCGGCGGGCGCGGCGGAGGCCGGACGCTCCGAAGTGAAACCGAGGTGCCACTTGCCGATGGCGGCGGTGGTGTAACCGTGCTGTTTGAGCAGCGCGGGCACCGTGAGGCGGTCGGCGGCGATGAGGGGCTGATCGTCGGAGCCGTCGAGCACGCCTTTTTGCAGGCGGGTGCGCCAGGCGTAGCGGCCGGTGAGCAGGCCGTAGCGCGTGGGTGTGCAAACGGAGGAGCCGCTGTGGGCGTCGGTGAACGTCATGCCCTGCGCGGCGAGGCGGTCGAGGTGCGGCGTCTTGATTTTTCCTCGGGCGGGATTGAGCGCCTGCACATCACCGTAGCCCAGGTCGTCGGCGAGGATGTAAATGAGATTGGGCCGCGGGGTCTCGGCCGCGGCCGAGATCACGCGCGTTGCCGGCAAACAAAGGATCGCGAGTGCGACCGCGAGAGCGGGGCGCAGACGCAGGGGGGAGTGGGGCGATATCATGGAGGGCGACTGGTCCGGCCAACGTGGTGGCTGGCGCAACAGCGACGGGTTATGCGGGGCCATGGTCGGTGAGACAAACCCTCGTTTCGGTCCGGCATTCGCGCGATCAGCCTGCGCGCATTTTTAGGACGAAACGAGGGAGGCGACCGCGGGGCCGAAGCAGCGCGAACAAAATCGACCGGGTTTCGCCACCGCGGGACGGGTCACAACGGTCCGTGAAGGAGGGCTTCGTGACGGGGGCTGGGCGCCAGGGGGCGTTGGGCGACCTCACTTTTTGCCGCGGGCGGGTGGCGGTGACCAGGCGGCCGGGCGGGGGGATGCGACGGTGAGCTCGGCGGGATCGTCGAGGCGTTTCATCTCGGCGGCGAGGGCGGCGGTCATCGCGGCGAGGCGTGCGGCGTGCTCGGGGCGGGTGGAGAGGTCGGTGCGTTCATCCGGATCGGCGAGGAGGTCGAACAGTTGCGTGCGATCGACGTGCGGGTAGCGGATAAGTTTGTAGCGCTCGTCGCGGAGACCGCGTTGGACTTTTTGGTAGGCGAACATCAGCGACGGGCGGGCGGGCGTGGTCGGATTGCGCAGCGTGGCACTGAGGTCGAGGCCCTCGCTGGTCTTGGGGCCGGGGACGCCGCTGAGCGCGCCGAGCGTAGGCAGAACGTCGAAGAGGTAGCACATCGCGTCGGTGCGCCGGTTTGCGGGAATGCCGGGGCCGACGACGACGAGCGGGACGCGCATCGAGGGCTCGTAGAGGTTTTGTTTGCCGATCAGGCCGTGACTGCCGCGGGCGACGCCGGAGTCGGCCGCGAAGACGACGACGGTGTTTTTGGCGTGGGGCGAGGCGTCGAGGGTGTCGAGCACGCGGCCGATCAGCAGATCGAGATACGAAATGTAGCGGTAGTAATCGGCGGTCATGGCGCGGATGTCGGCGGAGGTGCGCGGCCAGGGAAGCAGTTGCTCATCGCGGATGGTCATCTCGCCGTTGTCGAAGGGATGCTGTGGGAGGAAATTGGCGGGGAGCGGGATTTTTTCCGGATCGTAGCGCACCGGGTAGTCATCGGGCACGATGTGGGGATCGTGCGGTCCGTCGAAGGCGAGGTAGGCGAAGAACGGCGCGGAGTGTTTTTCCTTTAGGAACGTGATCGTTTCTTCGGCGAAGGCGGCGCAGGCGTGTTTTGGGCTGACCGTGGTCGGGCCCATCTTACCGTTTTCCAAATTGGCGAGCGGGGCTTTGAGGGGATTGGTCATGCCGCCGGTGAAGAGCTGGCGGGCGCGCTGGAAACTCAGTGGGACCGAGGCGGGGGTGTTGTGCCATTTGCCGCTGATGAACGTGGTGTAGCCGGCGCGGCCGAAGGCGGCGGGCCACGTCTCGTCGCGGGTGAGGGCTTGGTCGATATGAAACAGGGAGCGACCGGAAAGGAGCATGGCGCGCGAAGGGACGCAGGTCGCGGCGTTCATCCCGCCCATCATGTAGGCGCGGTTGAACGAGACGCCGCGGCGCACGAGGCGGTCGAGATTCGGCGTCTGAATGTGCGCGTTACCGAGGGCGGCGAGGGTATCGGCGCGCTGGTCGTCGGCGAAGATGAAGAGGATGTTGGGCGGCGTGGCGTTCGCGGCGAAGGCGGCGCGGGTGGCGAACAGCAGAGCGAGAACAACAAGAGCGGGGTAAAAGCGCATGAGAGGGAGAGGATCAGGGTTTCACAGGTTCGACAATCTTGCGCATGCGGTCGGGGGTGTAACCGGGAAACGGCGGCGTCGCAGCCTGAGCCGGGATGGAGGCGAGCACGGCGTAAGTGCGCGGTGCGCAGTGGCGGTGGCGGGATCACGTGTCGGTCCCACGGGATTCTTTTGATCGGGGTCGAGGGCGATTTCGAAGAAACCGCCGTTCGAATCCAATTTGAAACGTTGGTCGCGCGCGGTGCGGGCAGTGTCGCGTTGGGCGTAGATCCAGTCGCGGGGAGCGTGTCCGGGAGCGTCGCGTAGGAGCGGACCCCAGGAGTGACCGGCCGTTGCGACGCGAGGCAGATCCGCCAGATCGAGCACAGTTGGAAAAATATCCGAGAAATCCGCGAGAGCGCGGGTCGCGCGGCCGCCGTTGACTCGGGGCAGGGGCACGATGAGCGGCACGTGGAGGGCGCGCTCGAGGGTGAGGCCCTTACCGGCCGAACGGCGCGATTGGCGTGCGTGCCGCCCGTGGTTGCCGGCGCGCAAGTTGACGTTGAGGTGGTCGCTGCCTTGGGGATGCTTGGTGATGATGTTCACCCAGCCGACCGGATCGGACGGGCGGTAGGGTGTGTTGGGGCCCTTTACGACCTCGATGCGGTCGATCATCTGCGTCGGGATGCAGTCGCCGCCGGTGACGCCGTCGATGAGGACATTGCGATGGCGGAAGCCGCGGATTGCAAACGCATCGCCGCGGTTGGAGACGGGGACGCGGTTGGTCTGGGTGATCGAGGCGTTAAACGTCAGCGCGGCGATGAGATCGGCCGGGATCATGGCGGCGAGAAGTTCGGCGGTGATGACGTTGATGGTCATCGGAACCTCCTTGAACGGCGTGTTCATCGCGGTGCCGGAGATGCGGGCGCGCGCCGTGGCGCCGGCGAGCAGGCGCTGGGCGCGCGGGTGCTGCAACCCGCCGTCGCGTGTCGCCCGCTCGGAAACGAGCGCGATGATGGCAAAATCGCGTCGGACCCGCAGTTGTTGCCGATGGGCGGCGAGGGCGCTGCCGACGGAGTTGGGCGTGTAGTTGAGTTTGAGTGCCGCGCGCTTCACGCGGGCGATCGTGGTGGCGGGGAGCGAGGCGTGGTCGCGTAACGCCATCGACACGGCCGCGACGCTGAGGTTGAGGTGCGCGGCAATGTGCTTGAGGGGCGTCGTGGGCGGAGGGGTCACTGAAGCGATTCAGTCGACGCGGACTTGTTTTACGCCGCAAGGCCCGGCACACGTTGGGTGCATGTCCCCTGGCGACGGCACGCAGCGCCCCAATATTCTCTTCTTGGTCGTCGACGACCACCGGGCGGATGCCATCGGCGCGCTCGGGCATCCGACCGTGCAAACGCCCGTGCTCGACGGCCTCGTGGGGCGCGGGACGGCGTTCACGCGCGCGACGATTCAGGGCAGTCTGATGCCGGCGGTGTGCGCGCCTTCGCGGGCGTGCTTGTTGACGGGCTACGGCGTGGTTCGCGCCGACGCCGAGCCGAAGCTCGATGCCGGGCCGATCTTCGAAGTTCGGCTGCCGGCGGACGCGTGCACGCTGCCCGAGCGGCTGCGCGCGGCGGGCTACGAGACCTTCGTCACGGGCAAGTGGCATAATGATCTGCCGGCGCTGCTGCGCTCGTTCGAGAGCGGGCGGGAGATTTTCCACGGCGGCATGTGCGATCACACGGCGGTGCCGGTGCGCGATCTCGGGGAGGTTCGGCGCGGTGAACCGGCGCGGATGGGCGACGGGTTTTCTTCGGAGATTTTTTGCGGCGCGGCGGAAGCCTTTGTGCGGGAGCGCGGGCGCGAGCGGCCGTTCTTCGCGTGGGTGGCGCTGACCTCACCGCATGATCCGCGGACGCCGCCGGTGGAGTTTCGGGCGCGCTACGAGGCGGCGACGATTCCGCTGCCGGGGAATTTCCGGCCCGATCACAGTTTCGACAATGGCGAACTCGCGGTGCGCGACGAGCAGTTGGCCCCACGGCCGCTTTCGCCCGACGTCGTGCGCGAACACCTCGCGGACTACTACGGGATGATCTCCCACCACGATGCTTGCATCGGGCGCGTGCTCGCGGCGCTGCGCGAAACCGGGCAGGAGGAGAACACGCTGGTCGTTTATGTTTCCGATCATGGACTCGCGCTCGGCAGTCACGGATTGCTGGGGAAGCAGAATCTCTACGACCACAGCGTGCGGGTGCCGTTGATCGTCGCGGGGCCGGGCGTGCCGGCGGCGCGGCGGTGCGAGGCGCTCATGCAGCCGTTCGATCTCTACGCGACGCTGTGCGAACTTGCGGGGGTGTCGGCGCCGGCCGGGCTCGACAGCCGCAGTCTCGTGGCGGCGATGGCGGGCACGGGTGGCGGCCGGGAATCGGTGTGCTCGGTTTATCGGGACGTCCAGCGCATGGTCACGGACGGCCGGTGGAAACTGATTATCTACCGGGTCAGCGGCGCCGAGCGCGTGCAGTTGTTCGATTTGGCGACCGATCCGGACGAGTGCTGCGACCTCGCGGGCGAAGGGGGGCAGGCCTGGCGCATCGCCGGTCTGCGTGCCAAACTTCAAACGTGGCAGGCGGCCACGGGTGACCGTTGGTTTGGGTCGATTGAATCCGACACGCGATGAACGCACTGCGCATTACGCCCCTCGACGGTGTTATCGTGGGGGTCTATTTTTTGCTGACGATTGCGCTCGGGCTGTGGTTTGGACGGAAGAAGATCCGGAGTGCGGAGGCGCTGTTTCTCGCGGACCGCGAAGCGACGTGGCCGATGGTCGGGGCGTCGATGTTTTCGGCCAACATTTCGAGCCAGCAGTTCGTGGGTCAGGCGGGGCTGGCTTATACCATCGGGTTGGCGGCGGGGGCGTTTCAGCTGGTCGGCGCGTCGTGCTTCGCCCTGCTCGCCGTGTTTTTTGTGGACGTCTATCTGTCCCTGAAACTGCGCACGGCACCGGAGTTTTTCGAGCGCCGTTACAGTCCGGGCACGCGGATGTTTGTTTCGGCGATCAATATTGTCATGATTTTGGCCGCGAGCATCGCGAGTGCGCTGTACGCCGGTGCGACCGTGCTGACGGACCTGATGGGGCTGACTTCGACGCTGCAGTTCAATTTGGCGGTGGCGGCGATCGCGGTGGCGGCGGGCACCTATACGATTTTTGGCGGGCTGCGCTCGGTGTTGTGGACGGATCTCCTGCAGGTCGCGCTGCTGGTGGCGGGCGGAGCGATCACGTTTGTGCTGACGCTCTCGGCCGCAGGCGGGTGGGCCGGGGTGTTGGCGACCACCGGTGCGGCGGGCAACAGTCTGTGGTCCGTGGTGCTGCCGTGGGATCATGCGTTTGGTTGGCTGCCGATGATTACGGGAGGATTGGTGCTCGCGGTGCACGGGCACTGCACCGATCACGACTACGTCCAGCGCGCACTGGCGGCGCGGAGTGTGTATCACTCAAAGATGGGTGCGGTCTTCGCGGCCTTTTTGAAGATTCTTGCGCTCTTCATCATCGCGGCGCCGGGTGTGATTGCGGCGAAACTTATTCCCGGGCTGGTGCAGGCCGACCAAGTTTATGCCCGGTTGGTGTCGACCTATGTGCCGCCGGGGCTCGCGGGCCTGGTGTTGGCGGGATTGCTTGCCGCGATTCTCGGCACGGTGGCGGCGGGGCTCTCGGCGGCTTCGTCCATGGTGTCCTATGATTTTGTGCTGCGCTTCGCCCCGAAACTGTCCGAGCCGGCGCGCGTGCGGATGGGGCGTGGGATCATGGTGGTCGTGCTGGTGCTGTGCGCGGGGCTGGCGCCGGGGATTAAACAGTTCAAAGGGGTTTACGGTTATCTGGTGCAAATTTGGTCGCTGCTGGCCCCGCCGGTTTTTGTCTGCGTGGTCGCGGGCATCTTCACGCGCCGGGCGACGCCGCGGGGCGCGGTGGCGACGCTGACGGTGGGCGCGGTGTTGGGCGCCGTGACGTTCTGGGCGCTGGGCCAGCCCGACATCGTGACGCAACTCCCGCGCTACCTCCGCAGCGCGTTGAACTGTGGTTTTGTGATCACGCTGGTGTGCGCGGCGACGATGGCGCTGGTGAGCCGCAGCGGCGGTGCGAATCCGGGGGCGAACGAAGTGGCCGATCTCACGGCTGCGGCCGCGGGCCATTCGATGAGTCCGGGCGAGCGCCGCAAATATCGGCTGACGCTCGCCGTGCTGGCGGTCGTGTGGCTCACGGTGGTGGTGATGTTTTCGCCGTGGGGTATCGGGACTGGGCGATGACGCAGGACGGTGAACGGGTTGGGTCCAATCTTTCCGTAAATCCGGTTTGCTTTCCCCGGGACGGCGCGGGGATGGTTTGGGGCACCACCTATGCCTACGCCTATCCGTTTCGTCGCCCTCCTGGCCGTTCTCTCTTGCGCCGGCCTCGTGGCCAAGGAGCGCAACGCGGTCGTGATCCAGGCCGACTTCGGGGGGGCCGTGATGCCGGGCGTGGTCTTTGCCGTCGACAAGGAGATCCCGATTTTCACGGTCCAGCCGCTGATCGAGCTCTACAATATCGACGCGGCGGCGCGCAATTTGATCTATACCGCGCCGGTTTGGCCGGCGGGCACGGTGTTCGTCTCGGTCGTCGACCCGGGGGTCGGCACCCAGCGCAAGTCGGTCGTGCTCAAAACCAAGAACGGCCAGTTTTTTGTGACGCCGGACAACGGCACGCTGAGTTATGTGGCCAAGGAACTGGGCATCGAGGCCGTGCGCGAGATCGATGAGAAGATCAATCGCCGCCCCGGCACCGAGTGGTCGCATACGTTTCACGGCCGCGACGTCTACGCTTACACGGCGGGTCGGCTCGCCGCCGGCCTGATCACTTACGAGCAGGTCGGGCCGTTGCTTGAGGCCAAGGTGGTGGTGTTGGAAATGCCCAAGCCGGTCGTCAAAGACGGCGTCGCCACGGGAATGATTGACAGCTCGCGCGGCCACCTCGGTAACACGACGTGCCTGATCGATCGCCACACGTTTGAGCAACTGGGCGTGAAGGAAGGCGAGCGGGTGGTGGTGAAGATTCGGAAAGGCGACAAGGTCGTCTGGGAAGAAGCGGTCCTCTACGCGCGCACGTTTGGCGATGTGCCGGTGGGCAAGAATCTACTGTTCATCAACAGCAGCGGTTTTGTGGCCATGGCCGTCAACCAGGGTAATTTTGCCAATGCCTACAACATCGACTCGGGGCGGGAATGGACGCTGGCGGTGCGGAAGAAATGAGCGGGGCGGTTACGGAAGACCGGGCGGTGGCGCAGCGGGGCGGGCCGACGGTGGCGGCGACGCCCGTGGGGCTGTCGCAGTTCTTTTCAGACGCTTGCCCAAAACGGCCCGCCGTGCGCCCTAGGTCGCGCGCATGACTCCTTTCTCTCTGCCCCCCGGCTACGCCCGCATCCAGCGGGTGCACAGTTTTCAGGAATTGGTCGCCACGCCGTTCGTGGACGGCGTGAACGCGCTCTGCTGGGAGCGCACGCTGGCGGGTGACTTTGGCGAGGTGGTGCGGTTGCTTGGCAACGGTGAAGGGATCCGGGCGCTCGACGCGGCGCGACTGCGGGCGCTGCCGGTGAGCGCGGCGGGGGG
The DNA here is from genome assembly GCA_044358025.1 of Opitutaceae bacterium. Classification (GTDB taxonomy): domain Bacteria; phylum Verrucomicrobiota; class Verrucomicrobiia; order Opitutales; family Opitutaceae; genus GAS368. The sequence continues at coordinate 2,690 of JBIKOK010000214.1, read as the reverse complement.
CGTGGCGGTTGACGCGATGCTCGCGGACCTGCGGCTGCTGCAGGCGCACGAACTGGATCCGGTGCTGAACTGCATCGATGGCTATCCGCGCGATGAAGAGCCGGGCCCGGTGGTGACGGATGTGTTTTCGTTTCACGCCGACAGCGCGCCGGTGGAAGCTTCGACGTATTTGTGCACCTACCACGGGCCGGCGAGCGAAGGATTGCGCAACGACGAGGCGGTGCGCCGGGTCGATCTGCCCGCGACGCGGGCGGAACTGCTCAAGCTCTATGGCGGAGCGGACGATGACGATTTTCGCGTCTACCTGAACGAGCTCTGCTACGACTTGCACTACGCGCCGGCGGCAGGCGCGCGGCCGTTTTCCTTTGGGTGGGGAAATTTTTGGCGCATCGCGGTGGATTGGCCCGGCAGTCCCGTGCCGCCGTGTGTGCACCGCGCGCCGGCAACGGGGCCGGGCGACCCGCCGCGGTTGCTCCTGATCAGTTGAGGGAAAACCATCGGCGCTAGCTCCGACCGGGCCTGCGGTCCGACGTCGCGACGTGGGCCTATTTCTTCCTCGCGGCGGTTTGGCGGGCGGGCGGGTTGCCGGACTGGGCGCCCTCGGCGGCGATCTCGGTGCGGAGGGTGCGCATCGTGGCGGTCATGGACTTGACGCGGTCCGGATGTTGGGCGGCGACGTTTTGTTGTTCGGCGACGTCGGACGAGAGGTGGTAGAGTTCGACGTGGTCGAGGGTGGCGCTGGCGAGGAGTTTCCACGGACCGTCGCGCAGGGCGAGTTGGTGGGGTTCGTTGAGGGCGAAGTCGTATTGCCAGTAGAGTGGATGCGGGCGGCGGACGGACTGGCCGGAAAAAACCGGGAGCAAATTGCCGCCGTCGAGGGCGCGATCGGTGGGCGGGGCGATGCCGGCGAGCGCGCAGGCGGTGGGGAGGAAATCGAGACTGCAAATCGGCTCGGCGCTGGTGGTGCCGGGTTTGGCGTGGCCGGGCCAGCGAATGATGCCGGGCACGCGGTAGCCGGCTTCGGTGACGTGAAGCTTCATGCCGCGCAAGGGGCCGGGCGAGCCGTGGCTGCGTTGGGCGCCCCGGTAGCGGTGGAGGGTCTCGGGGCCGTTGTCGCTCGAGAAGAAGATGAACGTGTTTTCGCGGAGGCCGTGGTCGTCGAGGTAGCGGAGGAGTTGGCCGACGGCGGCATCCATTTGGGAGGCGTTGGCGAGGTAGTGGCGGCGATCGAGATTCGTTTCGTGAGGATATTGGGCGAGGAATTCCTCGGTGGCGGCGACGGGCTCGTGGGTTTCGTGAAACCAGAGATTGAGGAAAAAAGGGGTGTCGGCGGCGCGCTTCGTTTCGTCGAGCCAACGCGTGGCTTCGGCGACGACGACGTGCGAGGACGGCCCGGTAAGCGGCCCGGCGGGCGTGCCGTTGCGGATGAAGTTGTGCGGATTGAGATGACTCGGGGCGGCGTTGTTCTGGGTGAAGAGCCAGTGGTCGAAACCGGCGTCGCCGGGCGTGCGCTCGGAGCCGTCGGTGCGGCTGTTGAGGTGCCACTTGCCGCCGTGGAACGTGTGGTAGCCGGATTTTTTGAGGAGCTGGGCCACGGTGATTTCGCCGGAGCGGAGGAAGATGCCGCTTTGCGGCGGAATCCAATCGCGGATGCCGAGGCGGTTGGGATTGCGGCCCGTCATGAGGCCGGCGCGCGAGGGCGAGCAGACGGGCGAGGCGGAGTAGCAATCGGTGAACTTGACGCCGTCGCGCGCGAGTTGGTCGAGGTTCGGCGTGCGGATCTCGGGATGCGCGAAGCAGCTGAGATCGCCGTAGCCGAGGTCGTCGCAAAGGAGGACGATGATATTGGGACGGGGCGGGGTGGCGGCGGCAGCGGAGAACGTGAGAAGAAGGGAAAGGGGGAGGGCGAGCAGGGTAAGAAGTTTCTTCATGGCGGGGTTCGGTGGACTGGGGCTAAGGAACGAGGGACGACGTTGCGAGGGGGCGGCTGGAGGGCGAACTTTTCGGAGGAGAGTTTTCGTGGTTCGTGCTGCAGGCGTTTGCAGGGGAGACAAGGGTGTCGGCGCGAACGAGAAGCCGGCGGCGGGAGAAAAAACAGCCATTGAAAAGGATTAAACGTTAGCTAACGTTTAATCTTATGCCCTACGAAGCGATGGATCGAGAGCGGTTGGTGCGCGCGTTGCGGCGCTTGGGCGAATTGGCGGTTGCGGCCAGGGTGGAGCTTGAGCTTTCCCTCTATGGCGGGGCCGTTTTCACTTTGGTCTATGGCTCGCGGGAGAGCACCAAGGACGTGGATGGGTTGATTCGTCCGGCAGAAGTGGGGTGGACTCTGGCTCGGCGCGTGGCGACGGAGCAAGGGTTGCCCGAGGACTGGATCAATGGCGATGTCGCGCAGTTTTTGGCTGAGCGGGAGGAACGGAGGCCGTATCCAAAAGATGATTTGGGAGCGGGGCTGGTCGTCACCGTGCCGACGGCGGCGTATTTGTTGGCGCTGAAGCTGCGGGCGTGTCGACCGCCCTTGCCGGGCTACGCGGGTGATGAGCAGGATATTCGATTTCTGCTTGGGAAAATTCGGCCGGCCTCCCGGGCGGTGGTCGAGGCGGCGTTCACGCGTTTTTTCCCGCAGGATGTCCTCTCGACGCGTGCGGAAGAAATCATCGACGATTTTTTTGCGAAAAAACGCTAGGCCC
>JBIKOK010000213.1:0-11601 GCA_044358025.1 Opitutaceae bacterium | reverse complement strand
TTCGCCGCTGCGACCGGCACCGCCGCCACCGCCGCGGCACGCTGGCACGCCTGGCTCGCCCCCTGCGAGCTTGCTGCCGCCGCCCTTCCCCCGCTCAACTCGGCCAGCCCATGAACCCGACCCGCGCCACCGCCTACGGCCTGCTCGCCCTCGACATCGTCGTGTCGATCGTCGTGTTCAATGTGATCGCCCACTACCGCGCCCCAACCTTGGTGCAGCGTTTGCTCCTCACCCCGTTGGCTCTGCCCATCACCGCACTCTTCGTCGCGACCTACCTGATCGAGGGCTACAAATCGCGCACCGACATGCTGAGTGTCGACTACACCAGCCAACACACCATCGCGCTGATCGGCGCGATGCTCGTCACCCTCCTGCTCACCTTCGTCTTCATCCCCGAGGGCTTCATCCTGCAGTCCAGCCGCGCCGTCATCACCCTGAGTTTCCTCACGCTTATCCCGCTCACGATCGGTTACCGGCGCCTCGTCTACCAGATGCTGCTGCAGATTCGCGGCGCCCGCAGCCTGGTTTTTTTGGGCGACCGGGCGAGTTGCGAGGCGTTTCGCCAGGAAACCCAAAAAATGGGCACGCATCAGCCGATCGTTTTTTCCGTGGTCAGCGAACAGTCCGTCAGTCCGTTCGGTCCCACCGGGACCACGATCCTCCGGCCGTTTCACGAAGTGTTGGACGACGTGGAGCAACACCGCCTGACCGTCGACGCGATCATCCTGCGCGAATCGGCCCGCGAACTCACGCCCGAGATTTCCCGCCGGCTCGTGCAGCTGTATTTCGCCGGTGTTCCGACCTACACCCTCGAACTCTTCCACCAGGTCTACTGGCAAAAAATCCCCATCTACCGGCTCAACCAGACCTGGTTGTTCCAGGAAGGTTTCGAGATCGCCCGCGAGCCCGTGTTCGAACGCCTCAAACGCATCTCCGATATCGTCCTGTCCTCACTCGGCCTGCTGATCGCCGCGCCGCTCATCGCGCTCGCCGCCGCCGCCGTCTGGCTGGAAGACCGCGGCCCGCTCTTCTTCTTCCAGACGCGCGTCGGCAAGAACCGCGCCCCGTTCCGCCTCGTCAAACTGCGCACCATGCGCCCGAGCGGGCCGACCGGCGATCTCTACACCCGTCCCGGCGACACCCGCATCACCCGGGTCGGACGGCTCCTGCGCAGCACCCGCATGGACGAGTTTCCCCAACTGTGGAACGTCCTGCGCGGCGAAATGAGCCTCATCGGCCCGCGCGCCGAATGGGACCGCTTGGTGGATACCTACGAACGTGAGATCCCGTGCTACCATTTCCGGCACCTCGTCAAACCCGGCATCACCGGCTGGGCGCAAGTCAACTATCCTTACGGCGCCAACATGGAGGACACCCTGCGCAAGCTCGAATACGACCTCTACTACATCCGCCATTTTTCCTTCGTGCTCGACGCCACCATCGTCCTGAAAACGATCCACATTATGCTTTTTGGCAAAGGCCGGTGATACCGTGACCCCGCCGCCCGCGGTTTTGCCTCGCTATGTCACGCTCGACCACTGGCGCGGTTTGGCCGCGCTTGCCGTCGTCATGTTTCATGCCTTCTATCCGTGGGCCGCGCAACGCGCGCCGGCCGGCTTGGATTGGCTCAGCGTGGTGGCCGACCAAGGCTATCTTGGCGTTCACCTCTTCTTCGTGATCAGCGGCTATTGCATCGCCCAACTCGCCTGGCGCGAACTTCGCTCCGGCCGAGACCTTCCCGGCTTTCTCCGCAACCGCTTCTTGCGTATCTTCCCACCCTATTGGGCCGCTTGCCTCGTGGCCGCCGCTCTCGCTCTCGCCGCACTGCCCTTCAACCACGCCGCGTTGTTCAGTTCGTCGTCCTCCGTTGGCGCCCTGCCCCATTCAATGCAGGCGCTGCTCAGCCACGCCTTGCTCGCCGATCATTTTTTGGACCGGCCCACCTACCTTCTCGTCGCGTGGACGCTCAGTTGGGAACTGTCCTTTTATCTCCTGGCGGCCATGCTGGTCTGGCTCGGACTGCGCTTCGGCACGGCTGCGGTCATGGCCCTCGGCCTGCTCGTCGCGCTGGCCGGGACGTCTCCCGTGGTCGCCGCCACCGTGCCGCCGCTGGCCGGCTGGGCCGAATTCATGTGTGGCGCCTGTGTGCTGGCGGCCCTGGTCGCCGCCCAAGAACGCCGCGCGACCTGGCCTTGGCTCGGCGCGATCATGCTCCTTGGAATCGCAGGATTTGTCCAAAGCGGCCGAATCGGCACGCTGCCGTTCGCGGCGATTTTCGCTTTGGCCTTATTCCGGCTCCACCGGCACGACCAACGATTGGCCTCCCTCCCGGCTTTGCACTGGCTTGGGTCGCTCGGCGTGATGTCTTACTCGATCTATCTCGTCCACGCTCCTTTTGTTTCAGCCTCACGCAATCTTTTCGGGCGCCTGGTTCCAACCGAGCACCCCATTTTCCTGATCGGTATTTCCCTCAGTATTCTCGTGGGTCTCGCGGCCTCTCTCCTCTTCTTCCGCTGGTTTGAAGCTCCACTTGAGAACTGGCGAAAATCGCTCGGTCGGCCGCGCCCGTCGTCCCTCTCTCCCCCATGAAACCCTACGATTTCCTCGTCCTCGGCGGCGGTAGCGCCGGCTTCAATGCCGCCCGTGTCGCCGTTTCCCTCGGTCTCCGCACCGCCATCGTCGACGGCGCGCGCGACCTCGGCGGCCTTTGTATCCTCCGCGGCTGTATGCCGTCCAAGACCCTGCTCTACATGGCGGACGTGCTCCATCTCGCGCAGAAGGGAAAGACCTTCGGCCTCACAATCCCTTCCGCCCGCGCCGACATGAAAGCCATCCATGCGCGGAAGAAAAAAATCATCGGCGAGTTCGCCGCCTACCGCCAGCAGGCACTCGCCGGCGGCAAGTTCGACCTCATCCGCGCCCACGCCCGCTTCCTCGATCCGCACACCGTCGAACTCTCCGACGGCCGCACCCTCCGCGCCAAACACATCCTCATCGGCACCGGCTCGAAGGTCAGCGTCCCGCCCGTGCCGGGTCTCGCCGAATCCAAATTCTGGACCAGCGACGACGTCCTCGACCTCGATTTCATCCCCCGGAGCGTGATCGTCCTCGGCGGCGGCATCGTCGCCTGCGAACTTGCCCAGTTCCTCCGCCGCATCGGCAGCCGGGTCGTGCTCGTTCAGCGCAGCCCCCATATCCTGCGCGAACACTCCGAGGACGCGTCAGCCGTGGTGCAACAGGCCTTCGTCGACGAAGGCATCGAACTCTTTGCCGGCACCAAGCTCCAGCGCGTCACCACCGACCGGCGCGGCGTCACCGTCGAGTTTCTCCACCACGGCAAGCCGGTCACCCGCCGCGCCGCCCACCTCTTCAACGCCCTCGGCCGCGAACCCAACACCGCTGCGCTCAATCTCGCCGCCGCCGGCATCCGCGCCCGCCCCAACGGCCAGATCGTCACCAACCGCTGGCAGCAGACCAGCGCACCCCACATCTACGCCGGCGGCGACTGCTCCGGCCCCGCCGAAATCGTCCACATCGCCATCCAACAGGGCGAACTCGCCGCCCGTCACGCCGCCGGAGTGCAGAAGCTCAAACCGGTCGATTGGTCGCTCCTCCTCAACGTCGTCTTCACCGACCCCCAGCTCGCGACCATCGGCCGGCTCGAACGCGAACTTGACGAAGCCGGCACGCCCTACCTCTCGGCGAGCTATCCGTTCAACGATCACGGCAAATCGATCCTCATGGACGCCAATTACGGGTATGTGAAGGTCATCGCCGAACCCAAGCGCGGCCGCCTCCTCGGCGCCGAAATCGTCGGCAAGGACGCCGGCGAACTGATCCACCTCTTCAGCGGCCCGCTCGCCATGAAAGCGACGGTCTTCGATCTGCTCCGCGCACCGTGGTATCACCCCACCCTCGCCGAGATCATCACCTATCCGCTGGAGGAAATCGCGGATACCCTGGCGAAATCATGAATCGGTTCCTGCACCGGCTGGCCGACACCTTCCTCCGCCGCACCCGCCTGTGCTACTGGCCCGTGAGGGTGAAAGCCGGGGTGGCCGCCGGCGCCCGCTGGACGCTTTACCCGTGGTCCGCCTATTGGCGCGGCGGATTTGAGGACGAACTGCAGCGCGAGCTGATCGGCCTGGGCGACATCAGCGGTTGGTGCTGCTGGGATTTGGGTGCTCACTACGGCCTCTACAGTGTCGGGCTCGCCCGCCGGACCGGACCCACCGGCCAAGTCGTCGCGTTCGAGCCGAATCCGCTCAGCTTTGCCCGCTTGGAACGGCATCGGCGGATGAATGCTCTGACCTGGTTGAAACCCATCCCTGCGGCGGTGTCGGATTCTCCCGGCACGGCGGAGTTCTACACCTACGGCGAACTGGAGAGCACCACGACCCACCTGCCCTACGATGGCGAGACCCGCAGTGCCCACTGCGCACCGGTGAGCGTACGCCTGCTCCGCCTCGACGATCTGGTGGCCACCGGAGAAATCCGTGCACCCAACTTCGTCAAAATCGATGTCGAAGGTCACGCCCACAAGGCGCTCGCCGGCGCGCTCACCACCGTCGCGGCCTCCCGCCCGATCCTCATCGTGGCCTTTCACAGCGACCTCGAGGCGCGCGGCGTCCATGACCTTCTCGCCCCCCTCGGCTACGCGGCCACCCGCCTCGCGACCCACTCCGGCAGCACGGACGAGGTGAGCGGTCACGATTTCATTTTCCGTCCCTCGCGGCGGACCTGAATCGCCGGGCGTTTCGCTCCCCGTCCCCGCGCGCCTAGCGCGCGATCCCCAGCAGATCCGTCAGCTCCACGCGCTTTTCGTAGAGCGCCTTGCCGACGATCACTCCGTCCAAGTTTGCGTAACGGCGCGCGAGCTCTGCCAGTTTCACCACATCCTCGCGCCGGCTCACTCCGCCGCTCGCGATCACGTTGAATTTCCCCGCGTTCAACATCGCTTCCTGCGCCGCGAAATTCGGCCCCGTCAGCATCCCGTCGGTGCCAATGTCCGTGTAGATAATCGTCCGCACGCCGATCGCATCCATGCGCCGCGCGAGATCGAGCGCCCCCGTTCCCGTCGTATCCACCCACCCTTTCACCGCGACCTTGCCGTCTTTCGCGTCGATGCCCACCGCAATCTTGTCCCCGAACGCCTGCACGAGCTCCGCCACAAAGCTCTCGCTCTCCGCCGCGCGCGTGCCGATCACGACCCGGCTCACCCCGAACCCCAGCGCCCGCTCCACCGCAGCCCGCGTGCGCAATCCTCCGCCCAACTCCACCTTCATCCCGAGCGCCGCGATCGCCTGCACCACCGCGAGATTCTGCGGCTCGCCCGCAAACGCCCCGTCGAGGTCCACCACGTGGACCCACGCACTTCCCGCCGCGCGAAACTCCGCGGCCACCTCGGCCGGATTCGCCGCATACACGGTCTCTTGGTCGGCTCGCCCCTGCAGCAGTCGCACGGCGCGGCCGCCTTTGATGTCGATGGCGGGATAAATGATCATGCGCAGAAACGCTTTGCGCCCGGCCAGCGGGGCGCGAGACTAAAACCCATGTCGACCTACCCAGTCCCCGTTTTCCTCGCCGAACTCCTCCACGCCCGCTCCCCCTCCGGTTACGAGGCCGAGGCCCAGGCCGTCTTCGACCGGCACGTCAAACCCGCCGCCGACGCCTACACCGGCGACGCCCTCGGCAACCGCCTCGCCACCCTCAATCCCCAAGGCGATCCCGTCCTCATGCTCGCCGGCCACATGGACGAACTCGGTCTCATCCTCACCTACGTCAACAAAGACGGCTTTATCTATTTCGACACGATCGGCGGTCACGACCGCACCATCATCTCCGGCCGCCGCGTCATCATTCAGACGGCCGACGGTCCCGTGAAGGGGGTCACCGGCAAGCGCGCCATCCACCTCATGGAGGAAGCCGACCGCAAGAAAGTCCCCGAAATCCACGAGATCTGGATCGATATCGGAGCGCGTTCGAAAAAAGACGCCCTCGCCCGTATTTCCATCGGTGATGTCGCCACCTACGACCACGAATTGGAAATGATCCACGGCAGCGTCGGCACCGCCCGCGCCTTCGACAACAAAGTCGGCGCCTACATCGTCGGCGAAACGCTCATCCGCCTCGCCAAAGACAAGGAGCGCAAAAAACTCGCCGCCAAGATCGTCAGCGTCGCGACGTCCCAAGAAGAAATCGGCGTCCGCGGCGCGACCACCGCCGCCTACGCCGTCAACCCCCACATCGCCCTCGCCGTCGACGTCGGCCACGCCACCGACCATCCCGATTGTGACAACCGCAAATACGGCGAGACCAAACTCGGCGGCGGTCCCATCCTCTGCCGCGGCGCCAACATCAACCCGAAGATCTTCGCGCGCCTCGTCGCGGCCGCGAAGAAGTTGAAAATCCCCTACCAGATCGAAGCCGACCCGCGCCCCACCGGCACCGATGCCCGGGCCATCCAGATGGGCCGCGGTGGCGTCGCCACCGGCCTCGTGAGCATCCCCCTCCGCTACATGCATACGCCGAGCGAGCTCGTGGATCTCGAGGACGTGGAGCGCTGCGTCCAACTCTTCGTCGAGTTCGCCAAAGGCCTCGAAAAAGGCGACTACGCCCACTGGTAAGCCACCGCGTGCCCCGGCGGATTTTCCCGCATTTCCCGCGGCGGATCGGTCCGCCGCCGTTTCGCGGTTTTGCTTTTCCAGCGCTTCCGCCTCCCTTCGTTCGTTTCGTTTCACGACCCCATTCCGGCCTTCCGCTCCCTTCATGAATCTCCGCGCCCTCGCCCATTCCCTTCTCCTCCTTGCGACGCTCGTGCCCGTGCGCGCCCAACTCGCCGCCCCACCCACCGTCACGCCGGCGGCTCCGGCGCCCGCTGTGGCGGGCACGCCGGCCGGAGACCTTGAGCTGCTGGTCACTCAGATCCGCGCCAAACTCGGCGCCGGCGTTCCCTCCGCCACGAGCCTCGCGCCCGAACTCGCGGCCTTCGACGCCCTCCTCGCCAAATATCGCGGCCAAAAAACCGACGACGTCGCCGTGATCCTTTACATGCAGGCCACCCTCCATGGCGAGGTCCTGCAAGACCTGGTAAAAATGAAAGAGCTCTTGCTCCGCCTTCAGGCCGACTTCCCCGGCACCGAATCCGCCGCCGCCGCCCAGACAACCCTCACCGCCCTCGAACGCCGGAGCGCCACGCGCGACGCGTCCGCGGCCCTTGTCGGCAAACCCGCCGCGCCGCTCCATTTTTCCTGGGCCTCGCGTGACGCCCTCAAGACCCTCGCCGATCTCCGGGGCAAGGTGGTCGTCCTCGATTTCTGGGCCACCTGGTGCGGTCCGTGCGTCGCGTCTTTCCCCCAGATGCGCGAGTTGACCGCCCACTACCGGGGCCTCGACGTCGTTGTCCTCGGCGTCACGAGTATCCAGGGCGCCATCATCGGCCTCCAGCCCGAGCCCATCGACACCAAGGGCAATCCCGCGAAGGAAATGGCGCTGATGGCCGATTACATCAAAGCCAAGAACATCACCTGGCCGATCGCCTTCAGCGAAGAGGCCGTCTTCAACCCCGACTACGCCATCCGCGGCATCCCGCACATGGCGATCGTGGCACCCGACGGCATCCTGCGCCACTCCGGGCTCCACCCCGCGATGCCGCATGCCGAGAAGGTCGAAAAAATCGACGCCCTGCTGAGGGAATTCAAACTGCCCGTGGTCGCGCCCGCGCCCGCCAAGTAGTCGCACGGGTTTCCCTCCCCGCCCGGTTTTCCCCGTCTCGCCCGCCGGACGACGGCGCGCCCCCTCCCCTCGCAAAAACTGCGCGCACCCCGCCAAGAATCGCGGAGTAAACCGATCGCTTCTCGGGCATCGTTTGCCCATGAAAACGATTTTGGCCCCCATCGACTTTTCGCCTGTCAGCAACGCGGTTGTGGCGCAGGCCACCGCCCTCGCCAAAACCATCCAGGCGCGCCTGGTCCTGCTCAGTGTCGTGCAGCCCCCGGTCATCTCCAGCGACTACGGTCCGTTGGTGGAAAATATCGCCGAAATCATCGCCGCCGCCGAGCGCTCCGCGGCCGAGCGCCTCGAGAAAATCCGCACGCAGGTGGCGGGCGACGTCCTCGCCATCGAAACCGAACTCGCTGGCGGGGCCCCCGTGCAGGCCATCGTCGACACCGCGACCCGCTTCAGCGCCGATTTCATCGTGATGGGTTCGCACGGCCATAACGCCCTCTACGATCTCGTCATCGGCAGCACCACGCACGGCGTCCTCAAACGCGCCAAGTGCCCGGTCCTCATCATTCCGGCAATCTGACGCCGGGTGCGCGTCGACCCGCCGCGTCGCGTCGTCGCCACTCCTTCATCGCGGTCCCCTCTTTCGTCATGAAATCCCGTCCCGCTCCCCTCCCCGCCACCGCCGATCCCGGCGCGTCCGTTCCGGCCAAGTGGCAATGGCACCTGCAAACCCTTCTCCGGCTGCGCGCCCGGCTCCAACGTCAGTCGAAGGAGCACCTGTCCGAGGCGGAAATCCCCCGCAATGCCGACCACGATTTCGTCGCCCACGCCAGCGACACGAGCGAGTTCGAAAGCCTGATCAGCGAGGTCAACTCCGAGGACCATCTTCTCGCCGAGGTCGAGTCCGCCCTGCAGCGCCTGCGCCTCGGCACCTACGGCATCTGCGAGGCGACGCAAACGCCGATCCCCGCCGCACGCCTCAAAGCGGTGCCGTGGACGCGCTTCAGCCGCGAAGCCGCCGACCGCTTGGAACGTTAGTCCCGCCGCTGGCCACCGTCCCGTGCGCGGGCCCAGACCACGACATCGGGTTCCCGCCGCGACGTCGGTAGCGGCCACTCGGCCGGGTGTCCGACAACCACCGGGAACACCGGTTCGTGTGAGCCCGGGATGCCGATTTCGTGCTTGATCCGCGGCAACCTGAACCACGCGCGCACGAAACCCACCGGGCAGGTGCCGAGTCCGAGGCCGTGCGCGGCCAGCATCAGATTCTGCGCGGCGAGGCAGACGGTTTCCGCCGGACTCCAGCCCTGTTCCTTCGCACAGATCACAATCAGCGCCGGCGCCCCGTGAAACACGTCATACTCCGGATCGCTCATGTGGTCCGTGTGCTCGTGCAACTCGAACAGCGGCGGCAACGTCGCCAGCACATGCTCCTTGATCCGGTCCGAAAACGCCAAGAGGCGCGGCCGCCCGCAATACACCGCAAACGACCACGGCTGCAGGTTCATCGCACTGGGCGCCTGCACCGCCGCCTCGATGATTTCTTCCAACAATTCCGCCGCGACCTCGCGGTCCTCAAAACGACGCACCGTGCGCCGGTGGTGGATGGCCTCCATGAGTTCCATGGCAATAGGGATCGTGTCCGGCGGCGACCACCGAACCGCGCGAACTTATCTCGCCCGCGCCGCCGTGGCTCTGCGGTTTTTGCAGATTGCTGGGCGTATTTTGCAGTCGGGGCGCCCGCCTCGCCCGCCCACCCGCCCCCGCCGGCCGCGCGTCACCGCCCGGCGCGGCGCTGGGACGGAATCCGCGGCGTCAGCGGAAAATAGTCCCCGGGCTCGGCGGGTGCCGCGGGCGCCGACGCCGGCTGCGTCGCCACCCCGCCGGCCGCCTCGCGCAGCCGGTCCTTTTTGCTTTTCCGTTTCCCCTTCACGCCGCCGGTCGTGGGCGCCAGCGGCGGCGCGGTTTCGTACGGTTCGAAGCCCGCGATCTGTTCGCGCATCACGTCGAGGCGGTTCCGTTTCTCGATCAGCCGAAAGTGCGCGTCGGTCTCCGCACTGATGAAGCTCACCGCCGTGCCGCTCTCCCCGGCGCGCCCCGTGCGGCCGATCCGGTGCTGGTAGTCCACGGGCGAACGCGGCAGGTCGTAGTTCACCACGACCGGCAGCTGCGCGATGTCGAGGCCGCGGGCGGCCACGTCCGTCGCCACGAGCACCCGCACCCGCGACGCTTTGAAATCGGCCAGGGCCGTCGTGCGCGCGCCCTGGCTGAGTTCGCCGTGGAGCGCGACGGCCTCGATCCCGGCGCGGCGCAGTTTTTCCGCGACGTGCTCGGTGGCATATTTCGTGGCCACGAAAACCAGCACCCGCGACCACGCGTGAAACTCGATCAAATTGCGCAGCAGCTGCGTGCGCTGGGGCGCATCCACTTCGATCGCCCGCTGGACGATGTCGGGCGTGTCGGCCGCTGCCGCCGGCATCTCGATGCGCGTCGGATCCCGGAGCAGGCTCTCCGCGAAACTCCACACCGCCGGGGGAAACGTCGCCGAAAAAAACAGCGTCTGCCGCTGCGCCGGCAGCAGCGCGAGGATGCGCGCGAGTTCGTCCGCAAAACCCAGCGCAAACAGCCGGTCCGCCTCGTCGAGCACGAGCGTCCCCACCGACGAGAGCGAAACGGCGTGGTGCGCAATCAGGTCGAGCAGCCGGCCCGGCGTCGCCACCAGAATGTCCGCGCCGCCGCCGAGCGCCATCATCTGCGGGTTGATGGACACGCCGCCGTAGACCACCAGCGTCTTCAACGCCGGCTCCGGCAGGTAGCGCCCATAGTCGCGAAATGCGTCGCCGATCTGCGCCGCCAGCTCGCGCGTCGGTACGAGCACCAGCGCCCGCACGAACCGCCCGCGCTCGCGGCGCGCCCCGGCGAGGCGTTGCAGCAGCGGCAGCGCAAACGCCGCGGTCTTGCCCGAACCCGTCTGGGCCGACGCCCACACATCCCCGCCGCCCAAAATGGCCGGAATGGCCGCCGCCTGGATCGGCGTCGCCTCAAGATAATTTCGCTCGAAAATGCCCCGAAGGAGCGGCGCCGACAGGCCCAGGCTGGAGAATGACATTCTCCAGCGATGACCGCCTCCGTCCGAAGTGGGAAACTTTATCCGCACCGGCGTGCGCGTTGCCCCCGCACCCGGCGTGGCCGGTCGCTCCGCCTTACTTCGCCGCCAACGCGGTCTCGATCGCCTTGATCACCGCGGGCGAATCCGGTTCGGCGCCGGAGTCGAACCGCTGCACAATCGTGCCGTCGCGGCCGATGAGAAACTTGTTGAAGTTCCACTTGATGTTGCCGGGAAACGGCGAGCCCTTGCCGGCGAGCGCAGCGTAGAGCGGGTGGCGGTTCGCCCCGTTCACCTCAATTTTGTCGAACAGGGGAAACGTCACGCGAAACGTCGTACGGCAAAATTCTTTGATCTCCGCGTTGGTCCCGGACTCCTGTTCGCCAAATTGATTGCACGGAAAACCCAGCACCGTGAGCCCCTGCGCCTGGTATTTTTTATGCACGGCTTCGAGCCCCTGGTATTGCCCCGTATAGCCGCAAGCGGACGCGACGTTCACGATCAGCAGCACCCGCCCCTTCAGCGGCGCGAGCGTGGCGGCTGTACCGTCGATGTCTTTGACGGCGATTTCATAGAGCGATTCGGCGCGGAGGGTCATGAGGGGGAGGAGAAGCAGAACGGCAAGGCGGAGCAAGTTTCGCATCAACCAACCACGGCGCGCGATGGCCGCCCTGTCAAATCCGCCCTGAATCGGCGACCCCGGCGCTTTTTTTCGTGCGGAGCTTCCGCCCCCGCCCCAACGTTTCACACCCTCCGATGCGTCCCTT
>JBIKOK010000404.1:0-3408 GCA_044358025.1 Opitutaceae bacterium | reverse complement strand
GGTCGTGCCGCCGCCGGACCGCGCGCACCATGTCGCCGAGCTCACACGTCAACTCCTCCACGGTCACGGGTCCCGCCGCGATGCGATAGATGATGTACGTATTCCGGGGCAGGCCCTCGCTCCGGCAGGGGACCGGAGGTGTGCGATACGCTGTGCGGGCGGTTCGACGATCGGGGAAGGTTTTGAAGGCGGCGTGCCATCTGGCCGGGAATTTCTGGTCCCAGAAGTTCGGTGGGAAAAAGGGCACCCGGCGGGGACGCAACCAGCGCAGCCAGGCGCGCAGCGTCGGATGCATGCGAAATACCCGGGCGGGCGGCCCGCCGCCGTGCACGGACGGAACCCGGAATTCTCCCGTGCGGAAGGAAATCAGGCTCCAGGGCGCCGAATGCCGGTCGACGCGTCGAATTTCACCGGTGCGTAAGCCCCCGAAAAATGCGAGGATCCAGAAGCCGATCTGGTCGGTCGACCGGGTCTCACGCAGAATATACCTCGCTTGCCGGGGCGTAAACGCCAGCGGCCGGCGGAGCACCGGACGGCAGAGCGCGGTCGGCACGGGATTCGTCAGGGCATAGCCGCGCCGCACCGCCCAGGCGAAAAAGGCGTGAAGTCGGCTCGCCCGGCGCCGAACGACGCCCGGTCCGCCGTGCTGGACGAAACTGCACAGTCGCGGCGTCGGCACGGCGCTGGCCCGATCTGCGCCGAACCGGGTCAGAAACGCCGCGAGGTCGGCGGTGGACCCGAGCAGCCCGGCCCACCGTCGGTCTGCCCGACGTTTTTCCTCGGCGTATTCCGCGGCGCAGTCGGCCAGCGGGGGTGCCCGGCGCGCCGCGGCCTGCTGCCAGGCGAAAGCCCGCAGCGCGGTCGTGACACAGGGAATGCCCCGCAGCCGGGCAAACCAGAGTCCTTCCTCGGCTTCGCGCCGTTGATCGTCGTGGAGCTGAACGTAACCCAGCCCCGCCAGCGGGGGTGGCCCGGGAGGAGTCGCCTTCGGCGTGGGCAGCGCCGGCCACCCCTCCCCGCCCAATGCGTCGGCGATTTCCGCCAAGGCCGCACTCACCCGCCGGTCGAGGTCGGCGGCACTCCCCGGCGGAAGGCAGCGAGCGAGGATGCGGCGAAGGGCAGTCTCAATCCGCCGCTGGACCAGAAAGGAAGGCGTCCTCATCGCGATTTTACACCCGTTCCGGGGTGAGGGAAAAATACTGCAGGGCGTCCCGCCGCGACACCCGTCGGCGGTAGTGCTTGCGGATGATTTCTTCGCTGTTGCCGACTTCCTCGGCCACGGCGGCATAACTGGCTTCCGGCAAGGAGAGGCGGCAGGAAATATACGTCCGCCGGCCGATGTTACAGATCCGAGTGTCCCTCTTCGATCGGCGGTCGTGGGGTGGCTCGGGCGCACGGCCGGCCATCGCCGCCCGCCGCGTGGCCTGCGTCTTGTTCCAAACGTTGGGCGGCATGAAGGGCACCCGCCGTGCTTTCAGCCAGCGGAGCCAAGCCCGCAACACCGACAGCAGGGGGATCAAGCGCTCGCCCGTCTTCGACAGGGCGGCGGGCAATTCGATCACGCCGGGCCCGAACTTGACCACGCTCCAGGGATTGGGCAGCTTCTGAATGGCGGCGATTTCCGAACTGCGCAGGCCCGCAAATAACGAGAGCACCCAAAAGCCGATGGTGTCGGTGGCCTTCGCCCGGCGCAAAATCTCCCGCGCTTCCCGGGGCGTCAGCACCCAACGTTCCGGCGCGGGCACCCGGGGCGCTCGCGCCCCCAACATCACGGGATTCTCCAGCGCGTACCGCATGCCGACGAGCCAGCGAAAAAAAGTCGCGAGCACCTGCCAGCGGCTCCGGCGCGTCGTGATATTGGGCCACCGCGCCAGATAGTCGGACATTTCCTTGGGCGTAATGTCCACCGGCTGCCGGTGGCCAAACTCCTGCGCGAAGCCCCCGAGCTTATGATAATAGGCGTAGAGGGACGACGCGGTAAGGCCTTCGCATCGTTTGCGGACGATGAACTCTTCGACGCACGCGGCCAGGAGCGGGGCGGTGACGACGGGCGACCGGTGCTGAAGATACCAGGTCAGGGCCGAGACGAGATCGGGGATGCGGTGGCTCTGGGCCAATTGCCGGACGGCTTCCGCTTCACGCAAATCCTCCTCCGACAACCAGGTCAAGGCCGGGCGCATCGCCGTTGCCCCGGGCACCGTCTCGGGCACGGGTAGTGAGGGTCGGAACGCCCGGTCTTGCCGTTCGGCTTCTTCGGCCGCGACCAAGTCGGCAAGTTCCTGCTCCGTTGGCTCTACTCCGCGGAGAAACAGAAAACTTTTCCGCGCCAGTGCACGAATGCTCACACGGGCCGGGCTCGGTGTATCCGTATCGTTCAAGGCCGGCGGCCTCCCCTGCCCGCAGGACGCCGCGCGACGGCCGCGCCCCACGGCGGCACCCGATTCGGCGCAAAGGTAATATACGACATGTCGTATGTGGCGCAGTCCGGTCCTGCGGTGTCAATATTTAATACGATTGGTCGTAACAACGAAGATCAGGTTGCTGTTACTCTCCGGCCTTGCCCATGGCCACCGGAAACCGCAAGAAAGCGAAAAATCGCCACCGCAGCTTCCGCTTGGGTGCCTCCCGCAACGCCGTGGGGGAACGCGTGCGCTCACTCCGCAAGCAAGCGGGCCTCACCCAGCGCGATCTGGCGGCTCGTTGCCATGTGCAGGGCTGGGACGTGGATCAACAGATGATCGCCAATTTGGAGGGCGGAGTCCGTGAAGTGACGGATTTGGAACTGCTGGTCCTCTGCCGCTGCTTGGAAGTCCGTCCGAACGATCTGCTAGTCTGGCCCGATTGAGTCGAGTCCGGCCCGAAGACTTGCCTCCACCCCAGGCAGCCAGCGTGCCTCAGCCACCTCAGGGCGACTGCGTCGCGCCGGCCCGCATCGACGCGCAGCATTTCTCGACTCATATCCTTGACTTATTCCCTGCCCCCCACAATGAGCCATCCGTCTTCAGAAAGAGGCTCGTCTGCAATCCCACGGCCGCCTTTTTGACCTGATTCGCCACTGGAGCCGCAGTAGTGCGCAAATAGCCCGGAATCGGGTCATTCCCGCGGGCGCTAAACCCTGCACCTAGCCGCCAAAGCGTCCCGCTCATATCGACCCGGGCGATATCCGAAGCCGCCTTTCCGGCCGCGTTGGAAACCGCGACCCGATACTGCCCCACTGCAGCCCACGGATTGGCCGCAACCTCATAGCTGGATCCAGTCGCTCCGGCGATCGCGAGCCCATTCCTTTCCCATTGATAAGAAAGAGGCGATGTTCCCTGCGCTTGGACCACCAGCGCAACACGACCTTCCTTGGGCAGGATCGTCGAGGTCGGCTGCATCGTGATCGCGGGCCCCGTCTGGGCAGAGGCT
>JBIKOK010000211.1:0-11715 GCA_044358025.1 Opitutaceae bacterium | reverse complement strand
CAACTCCCCATGCTCCGCCCCCGCCCCCGCACCCTCGCCCTCGCCATGCTCACCGCCACGGCCTGCGCCTTCGCTGCCGAGAAGGAGTTCTTCGTCTACTTCGGCACCTACACCCACGCCAAATCCACCAGCAAGGGCATTTACCGCTCCCGCCTCGACGTCGCCACCGGCCGCCTCTCGCCCGCTGAACTCGCCGCCGAAACCAAAGATCCCGCCTGGCTCGCCCTCCATCCCACCGGAAAATTTCTCTACGCCATCGACGAAAGCGCCGACGCCCAACGCACTCCGGGCCAGGGGCTCAGCGCCTATGCCCTCGATGCGCACTCCGGCGCCCTCACCCTCCTCAACCAACAGGACACTGCCAGCTCCGGCGCCTGTCACATTTCCGTGGATGCCACCGGCCGCGCCCTTCTCGTCGCCCACTACGGCGGCGGCGGCGTCTCGGCCGTCGCGCTCCAACCCGACGGACGCCTCGGCGCCCTCGGCACCGTCGTCCAGCACACCGGCTCCAGCGTCCACCCCGCCCGCCAAAAGGCGCCGCACGCCCACCAAATCGTAGTCTCCCCCGACAACCGCTTCGCCTTCGTCCCCGACCTCGGCCTCGACCGCGTCCTCACTTACGCTTTGGCCCCGTCCACCGCACGACTCACCGCCCCCGCCGCCAGCGGCACGTCGCTCCCGCCCGGCTCCGGCCCCCGCCACCTCGCGTTTCATCCCGGCGGCCGGTTCGCCTACGTCATCAGCGAGCTGCTTTGCACCATGACGGCTTTTCGCTACGACGCCGCCACCGGCACACTCACCGCCCTCCAGACGATCTCCACGCTTCCGCCCGGTGAAACCGTGCCACGCGGCACGAGCACCGCGGAAGTCATCGCGCACCCCAACGGCCAATTCCTTTACGGCTCCAACCGCGGCCACGACACCATCGTCGCCTACGCCGTCGACGCCGCCACGGGCCAGCTCACCCTCATCGCGCACCACTCCACCCTCGGCAAGACCCCGCGCCACTTCGCCCTCGACCCCACCGGTACTTGGCTCCTCGCCGAAAACCAGGACAGCCACACCGTCGCCGTTTTCCGCATCGACCAAAAAACCGGCCGCCTCACCCCCACCGGCCCGCTCCTCGCCGTCCCGTCCCCCGTCGCCGCCGTCTTCGTCCCCGTGCGCTGACCGGAAAAATTTCTCTAGCCTGCCCGGCCGCCTGCCGGCACCGTGGACCCCACTTTGTTTCCCGTGGACTCATTGCCGCCCCTTGAATCGGAACATCGAGAAACAGACGAAACCACGTTCGCCGCCGCGCCGGCCTCGTGGTATTACCTCGCCAGCCTCACCCGCTTGAAGCGCGGACCCGTGCGCTTCGACCTGCCGCACGGCCAGTCGTTTGTCGGCTTTTGCGGCTCGGACGAACAACCCGCCGTCCTCTCCGCCCGCTGCGCCCACCTGGGCGCGGACCTCGCACTCGGTTGCGTGCGCGCCGGCCGCATCGCGTGTCCGCTCCATGCGTGGGAATACGGCGCCGACGGCCTTTGCGCGGCAGACGGCCTTTCCCGCCGAAGTTCGCGGCGACCACGTTTTCTTTTTCAACCGGCCGCAGGCGCG
Organism: Opitutaceae bacterium; assembly: GCA_044358025.1. Lineage (GTDB taxonomy): Bacteria > Verrucomicrobiota > Verrucomicrobiia > Opitutales > Opitutaceae > GAS368. Next base: position 10,116 of record JBIKOK010000211.1, on the reverse strand, counting down.
CTTCCCCCTGCCGTTCTTCGCCGGTCTCGCTCCCGCCGACTTGCTCGCGGCCCCGCTCTTCGAATTCACTGTCGACGCCCCCTGGTACCTCGTCGGTGCAAACGGCTTCGACCTGCAGCATTTCCGCTGCGCCCATGACCGCACCTTGGTCGGCGAGCCGACGGTGGACTCGCCGCATCCCTTCGCGTGGCGGCTGCGCGCCGGCTTTTCGGTCACCGGCTCATCCGGCTGGGATCGCCTTACCCGTTGGTTCTCGGGATCCCACGTGGAGATGAGCGTAACGAACTGGGGCGGCAATCTCGTGCTGGTGAGCGCGCGGTTTCGCCGCACCACGAGCTATGGCATCGTGAGCTTTGTACCCCTCAACGATCACCGCACCCTCGTGCGCGATCTCGTGTGGGTTCCGCGCAGTCGCACCGCCCTTGGCCGCCGGTTGTTCGATCCGCTCGACGCCCGCATCCGGCGCTGGTTCATCCGCGAATTTGTGCGTTCCGACGTGCAGCGGTCCGCCGGCCTCCGCTTCGACCGGCGCCGCATGATTGAAGCTGACAGCGTCCTGCTCGCATACCTTGATTGGCTCCGTCCCCTGCATCGCTAACCCGGTCCGCGATTGCCCATGAAAACAACCTGCCTGGTCTTTGTCCTCGTCGGCGCCGCCTGCGCCTTCGCCCAGCCGCCCCCACCGTCCGCCACCACCGCTGCCGAGGCCGCGATTAACCAGCTTCGCGCCGACCTCGTCGACAGTTTCTTCAAGGGCGACATCGACCGCCTCGTCACCTACCTCGCACCCGAAGTCGTCGTCACCTGGCAGAACGGCGAGGTCAGCCACGGACCCGCCGAAGTGCGCGCCTACTATCAGCAGATGATGACCGGCGAAAACCGCATTGTTCGCGAGATCAAGGCCGACCCGAAAATCCTCGGCCGCCAGATCACCGGCGACACCGCCATCTCTTGGGGCAACCTCCATGACCGGTTCGTGCTGAACGACGGACGCGAGTTGCCCTTCAACACACTCTTCACCCTGACCACCGCCAAACGCGGCGACCGCTGGCTCGTCACGAGCTACCACGCCTCCGTCAGTGTCTTCGACAATCCCGTGCTTTCCCTCGCCACGCGCAAGGTCGGCCTCTGGGTCGGCGGAGGCGCCGCCGTCCTCGGCCTGCTGATCGGGTGGCTCGTCGGCCGTGCTGGCCAACGTCGCGCCGCGCCGTGAATCCCCCCGGCGCAACCCGGGTTCGCGCCGACGACCAGCGTCTGCTCTCCCGCGCGGCGTCGTGGGATTCCCCCGACACGTTTGCCGACTTGTCCGTCGAGCGGCTCGCGGCGATCACCGCGACTCACGGCCTCGACTTTGCCACCGCCGTGTTGCACGACCGCGCAGGTCGAGAGCCGGCCAACGCGGCCTTTCACGCCGCCGTCCACGCGGTGCCTTCCGCCTCGCCTGCCGAAGCTCAGCCGCTGGCCGATCTCATCGGCATCGTACCGGGCGCCTTCCACGGTCAGCACCAACACACCGGCGCCGACGGCGTGCGCCTCGCCGCCATCGTCCGCGGGCTCGCGCCGCGTATCGAGCTTCTCCCCGTGCTCAGCTTCGGCCCGCTCGATGAGAACGCCCGTCTCATTCTCGACTGGCTCGAGGCCCGGCGCGGTCAACGCATCGCTCTCGCGAGTCTCAGCAAGGGCGGCGCCGATCTGAAGCGCGCTCTGGCCGCCCCACGCGCCGCGGCCGCGTTTGCCGCCGTCACCGCCTGGGTGAATTTCAGCGGCATCGTCGAGGGCACGCCTCTCGTCGCCTGGCTCCGCGAACGCCCGTTGCGCTCCGCCGCGCTCGGCCTGCTCCTGCGCTTCCAGGGCAACCGGCCCGGCGTGATCGACGAACTCCGCCGCTCTCCCTCGGGCCCCCTGGCCCGTTGGCCGTCGCTCCCTTCGCATCTGCACCTGGTTCACGTGAACGGCTGCCCGCTGGAACACCACCTCCAACATAAATGGGCCCCCCGCGGTTACGCGCGCCTCGCGCCGCTCGGCCCCAACGACGGTGGCGGCATTCTGCTCGGCGACCTTTCGCGTCGCCCCGGCATCGTCTATCCTATCTGGGGCGCCGACCACTATTTGGAGCCGTCGTGGGATGCAACGGCCCTGCTCCGTTCGATCGTCATCGCGGCCCTCCGCGGGACACAGCGCGACCACGCGACCCAGTCCGCCGTCGCCCCGATCGCCGCGCCCGCCACGAGATCGACCACGTAGTGCTGCCGCGTCGCGATCGTGGCATAAAGAATCGCCACGCCCCACGCCGCCGTCACCAGCGCGACCGCTACCGGCGCCACCCCGCCAAACATCCGCCACGCGAGCCGCGCCATGTAGACCAAAAATCCGGCGTGCAGCGACGGAAACGCGTTCCACGCTCCGTCGTATCCAAGAATCACCGCCATCGCTCCGGACGCGATCAGGCCGGCCGGCCGCGGCGAAGCCACGGGCCAAAACAGAAATACCGCGAAACTCACCGCACTCATCGCCACCAACCCAACGCTGTAGCGGCGCACCCCGTCTCGCGTATCGATCAGCCACGGCAATCCACCGGTAAACAGAAACTGCGAAAGATAAACGCAGGCCCACGGCTCGGGCTGAAAAGGAATCGCTGTGTCGAGCCAGACCTGCGGCGGCATCCACGGTGGAAACACCGGACTCCGGCCCAGCCACCCGTAGCCCGCCCAAAACCCCAGGTTGATCACCACCGTCAGGAGCAGCTTGAACTGCCAATGGGCTCGCAACCGGGCACACACGTCAGGGAATCAGCTTGCCCGCAGATCGGTTCTCCACGCGCTCTTTGGCCAGCCGCGGACCGCGCCACATCTTCAAATAGGTCGAGATCAGGAAACCGCGCCGCGTGTCGCCCTCCGCCTTGGTCCCGGGCAAATACGGCCACGGCACCGACGGATGCTGGTGGTGCGTCAGGTGCCAGTTGTGATTCAGCCACACCCGATCCAGCGGCCCCCAGATCCACAGATTGCGTGCGCCGCGCGTCACGTGCCGCTCCGTCCCATAGTGGTGCACATATTGCATCGCCGACCACAGGAGCCCAAAACCCGCATACATCCCGAGGTAATTTCCCAACGGAATGCGCAGCGCCCACACCAGCGTCACGTGCAGCGCGATCGCCGCCGCGCACTCCAACCAGATCATCCGCCGGTAGCTCGGATTCAGCGACTCCATGAACGCCGTCGACGCCTGGTCGACGTGCCAGTATTTTTTGTCCCCGCGGAACGGCAGCACGAGGAACACCACGTTGCTCAACACCACCACGACCCAGTAGAGCCCGGTCAAAATCCCATACCATACGAGAATCTTCCACACCTTGTGGTCTCCCTCGAAATAGAAATCGAATGCCTCGTCGTCCGAGCGGTTGCGCAAATGATGGCCGAGATGCCCTTGCCGGATCAGGTGAAACGGCGCCGGGAACAGCAGCGCCATCGCCGCTCCCGCAAAATCGTTCCACCGCCGGTGCGAAAACAGCATCCCGTGCTCCGCCTCGTGGATAATCGAGTAAACCGAATTCATCACCACCCCGAAGCCCAGCGCGAGACCAGCCAGCGCCCAGCCGCTTTCGACCCGCGCCGCCGCCCAGATGCACGCCGCCACCGCCAGCAGTTGCGCGGCCACAATGGCACCATTGAGGCGGTTGGGAATCGCGGCGGGTGGATGGGTGGCGGCGGTCATCGGGTGTCCCACGCCCCCGATCCAATCCGATCCGCCGCCAAAATTCAACTTGTGCGTGGCCGCCTCCCGTCGACAATTCCGCCGTGAGCTTCCCGCCGTCGCCGTCGCCCGTCCGCCCGCGCCTGAAGGTCGTCCTCATTTCACCCAAGGGCCCGCTCTACCGCCACCGCGGCGGCATCTGGAAAAAATCCCTCCGCTACCAGCCCCTGACGCTCACGACGCTCGCCGCGCTTATCCCGCCCGATGTCCCCGCCGACGTACGCCTCATCGACGAGGGCATTGCCGACGTCCCGCTCGACCTCGACGCCGATCTCGTCGGCCTCACCGTCATCACCGGCACCGCCGTCCGCGCCTACGCACTCGCCGACCATTTCCGCCGCCGCGGCCTCACCGTCGTCCTCGGTGGCCCGCATGTCACGCTCATCCCTGATGATGCCGCCCCGCACGCCGACGCCATCGTCGTCGGTTACGCCGAGGACACCTGGCCGCAGCTCCTGCGCGATTTCGCCGCCGGCGCTCTGCAGCCCCGCTACACTCAGGCGCCCAACCTCGAGATCGGCGGCCGCCCCTTCCCGCGCCGTGACCTGTTGCCGAGCGAGCATTTCCTCACGAGTAACGTCTTCGAAGCCACCCGCGGGTGCGTCCACAGTTGCGAGTTCTGCGTGGTGCCCGTCGCGTGGGGCAAAAAGCCCTTCCACAAACCCGTCGCCGAAGTCGTCGCCGACATCCGCCAGCATGGCGCCCGGAAACTCATCTTCGTCGACCTCAACCTCGTCGCCCACCGCGGCTACGCGCTCGAACTCTTCCGCGCCCTCATCCCTCTCCGCGTGCAGTGGTATGGCCTCGCCACCGTCCTCCTTACCGAGGACGCCGAACTCCTCGAACTCTGCGGGCGCAGCGGCTGCCGCGGTCTGCTCATGGGCCTCGAATCGATCTCGCCCGCCAATCTCCGCCTCACGCACAAAACCTTCAACTCCCCCGACCACTACGCCCGCGTCGTGCAGCGCCTCCACAACCACGGCATCGCGCTCCAGGGCTGCTTTGTCTTCGGTCTCGATGCCGACGAACCCGACGTCTTCCTGAAGACCGCCGAATTCGCCGTCGCCGCTCAGATCGACCTCCCGCGCTTCGCCGTCGTCACCCCCTTTCCCAACACCGCGCTCTACCTGCGCCTCGAAGCCGAGGGCCGCATCCTCACCAAGAACTGGGAACTCTACGACGCCCAGCACGTCGTCTTTCAACCGAAGCGCATGTCCGTCGCGCAACTCCAGACCGGCATCGAAATCGCCTGGAAACACGCCTACAGCGTCCGCTCCATCGCGCGCCGTATCCGCCATTCCCCCGCACCCTGGCCCGTGAAACTCGGCACCAACCTCGGCTACCGTTTCTACGCCCACAACCTGGGTCGCTTCTACAATTGCGACTGGATCATCGGCCGCGCGCCCTCCCGCCGCGCTCCCGCTGCATCCGCGCCGGTCGCCCCCGCGTGAGCACCGCCGCGCCGCGCATGAGAGTCACCATCATCCACCCGTGCATCGGGCGCCACCGGGGCGACCGCCGCTACATCCGCACCTGGCAGATGGAGTCGCTCCCCGCCGCCACCCTCGCCGGCCTCACCCCGCGCGACGTCGACGTCCATTTTTACGACGACCGCATGGAGACGATCCCGCTCGACGAACCCACCGACCTCGTCGCCCTCAGCGTCGAAACCTACACCGCCAAGCGCGCCTACCAGATCGCCTCCGACTACCGCCGCCGCGGCGTGCCCGTCGTCATGGGCGGCTTCCACGCCTCGCTTTGTCCCGACGAGGTCGCCCGCTTTGCCGACGCCGTCGTCTGCGGCGAAGCCGAAGTCCTCTGGCCCCGCGTCCTCGACGACGCCCGCCACGGCCACCTCGAAAAATTCTACCGCCAAACCGCACGCCCCTCGCTCGTCGGCCTCCGCCCCGACCGCTCGATCTTCCGCGGCAAACGCTACCTCCCCATCGGCCTCGTCGAAGCCGGCCGGGGCTGCCACTTCCACTGCGAATTCTGCGCCGTGCAGACCGTCTTCTCCTCCACCCAGACCCGCCGCCCCTCCGGCGATATCCTCGCCGAACTCGCCGCCCTCAAACACGAGAAAAAGCTCTTCTTCTTCGTCGACGACAACATCACCTCCAACCTCGCCCAGGCCAAAGATTTTTTCCGCGCCCTCATCCCGCTGAAAATCCGCTGGGTCAGCCAGTCCAGCATCAACGCCGCCCACGACGACGAATTCCTCGATCTCCTCGTGCGCAGCGGCTGCCAGGGCGTCCTGATCGGCTTCGAAAGTCTCAACCCCGCCAACCTCGCGACGATGAACAAGACGTTCAACACCGCGCGCGGCGGATTCGAGAAAGCCCTCGCCAACCTCCGCCGCCACCGTATCCGCGTCTACGGCACGTTCATCTTCGGCTACGACGGCGACACGCCCGACAGCTTCGCGCCCACCGTCGCCTTCGCCCAAGAACACGCGCTCTACATCGCCGCCTTCAACCACCTCACGCCCTTTCCCGGCACCCCGCTCTACGCGCGCCTCGCCGCCGAAAACCGCCTCCTCTACGAGGCGTGGTGGCTCGACGACCGCTACAGTTACAACCGCATTCCGTTCACGCCGCGCGGCATGCCCCCCGAAGACCTCCAGCGCTCCTGCCTCGCCGCCCGCCGCGAATTCTACTCGTGGCCCAGTATCCTCCGCCGCGGTTTCGACGCCGTGAACCGCAGCGACGCCTTCATGTGGCGGAATTTTTATCTCATCAACGCCCTGCACCGCACCGACGTCAGCCAGCGCGACCGCTACCCGCTTGGCGACGAAGCTTGGCGGGGCCCGCTGATCCCGGCCCCTTGACCGCTCCCCCCTCCACGCCCTCCGTGCGCTTCGCCCGCGCCACCGCGGATGACGACGCGGCCATCCGCCGCCTCCTCCGCGACAATCCCCTGTCCGGCTCCATCAGCCTCTCCTTCGAGCGCGAGCCCGGCTACTTCGCCGGCGCCCACCTCGCCGGCGCCAGCGATGACACGATCCTCGTCTTTGAAAACGACCGCCTCGTCTGTATGGGACGCTGCACGACGCGGGCCGGCTCGCTCGACGGCACGACCCGGCGGATCGCCTATCTCGGCGAACTCCGCCTCGATGCCACCGCCGCCTGCCGCCTCGCCGTCCTCCGCGGCGGCTACCGCTTCTTCCGCGAACGCTCCGCCGCCGCGCCCGCCGATTTCACGTTCACGAGCATCTCCGCCGACAACCACCGCGCCCTCCGCCTCCTCGAACGCGGCCTGCCCGGGTTTCCCACCTACACGTTTCTCACCGAGTTCGTGACTCTCGTCCTCGCGGTCCCGCGCCGCCCGTTTCGCCCCGCCCTCTCCACCGTCCCCGCCTCGCTCGACCGCCTCGACGCCCTCGTCTCGCTCCTCAACGACCACGCGCACCGTCACTCGCTCGCCCCCGTGTGGACCGCCGGAAACCTCCTCGCCCTCGGGCGCCACGGCCTGCCCATCGAACATTTTCAGCTCGCCTTCGCCGGCTCCCGCCTCGTCGCCGCCGCGGCGATCTGGGACCAACGCGCCTTCCGCCAAACCGTGATCCGCGGCTACGAACCCGCCCTCGCGGCCGCCCGGCCCCTCCTCAACCTCTCCGCGCGTCTCTTCAGCACACCCCGGCTTCCCCCCGTCGGCTCCACCCTCGCCCACGCCTATCTCTCGCCGCTCGCCGTCGCCGCCGACCACGACGCCGCTCTCCCCGATTTCGTCGCGGCCAATCTCAACGCCGCCCGCGCCCGCCACCTCGAGTGCCTCACCCTCGGCCTCGTCGCCACAGACCCGCGCCTCCCGCACTTGGTGAAACGTTTCCGCCCGCGCCTCTACCGCAGCCGCCTCTATCGTGTCACGTGGCCCGATGATCGGCCCGCGCCCCTCTCCCTCGGCTCCGCGCCGCTCTGGCCCGAAGTCGCCTTTCTATGACCGCGCCCCGTCCACCGGAACTTTCCGCGGTCCCCGCGCTGACGCCGCCCGACCGCGCCGAACTGTTCGCGCTCCTCTCGCTCCACTTCGAAGGGGTAACCCGCGCGCAATTCGAACACGATCTCGCGGAAAAAAACTGGGTCATTTGCCTGCGCCGCGCCGACCGCCTCGTCGGCTTCACCACGCTGCTCCTCACCACCTCGGTCTTCGATGGCCAGCCCCTCACCGCGATTTACTCCGGCGACACCATTGTCGCGCCCGAGGCCTGGGGCTCTCCCGCGCTCGCCCGGGCGTGGATCGCCTCCGTAAACCACCTCCGCGCCACGGTCCCACCCCGCCCCTGTTACTGGCTGCTGCTCACGTCCGGTTTCCGCACCTACCGGATCCTCCCGGTCTTTTGGCGCGATTTTTTTCCGCGCACCGGCTCCCCGGCCCCCGAGCACGCGCGACGCCTCCTCGACCATCTCGCGCGCGAACGCTACGGCCCCGCCTTCGACCCCGCGACCGGCCTCGTCCGTTTTCCCTTTCCCCAACGTCTGCGCGCCCAGCTCGCCACCGTGCCCGCCGGCCGCACCGCCGACCCGCACGTCGCCTTTTTTCTCCAACGCAACCCGGCGCATGCCGCCGGCGACGAACTCGTCTGCCTCACCGAAATCCACGAGCGCAACCTCACCCCCGCCGGCCGCCGCATGCTCGCACCTTCCGCGCCATGAGCCCCGCCGCCGCGCTCGCCAACACCGCGTGGCTGGCCGCCAGCTTGCCCGCGTGGCTTCGTTTCCGCCGCGCGATCGTCCACCCCGCAGCCACGCAGGACCGCCTCCTCCGCCAGCTCCTCCTCCGCCACGCCGACACCGCCTACGGCCGCGCCCACGGCTTCGCCGCGATCGCCCACTACGACGAGTTCGCGCACCGCGTGCCCCTCGTCGCCTACGACGACCTCGCGCCCTGGATCGCGCGTATCCAAAACGGCGAGCCCGCCGTCCTCACCCGCGATCCCGTCACCCACCTGATCCCCACCGGCGGCTCCACCTCCGCCCGGAAACTCATCCCCTTCACCGCCGCGCTCCAACACGAGTTCAACGCCGCCATCGGCCCGTGGATCGTCGACCTTTTCCTGCGCACGCCGTCGCTCCTCGGCGGCCCGGCCTATTGGTCCGTCTCTCCCCTCGCCCGCGAATCGACCCACCCGCCCTCGACCGTCCCCATCGGCTTCGCCGACGACAGCGACTACCTCGGCGGCACCCGCGCCACCCTCGTCGCCTCGCTCCTCGCCGCACCGTCCGCCCTGCGCCACCTCGCCGACGTCGATACCTTTCGCTACCTCACGCTCCTCTGTCTGCTCCGCCAACCCGACCTCCGCCTCATTTCCGTCTGGCACCCATCGTTCCTCGCCCTCCTCCTCGACGCCCTGCCGCCGCTGTGGCCGTCCCTCCTCGCGGATATTCGCGACGGCACCTGCCACCACCTCGCGTCGCTGCCCGCCTCCGTCCGCGCCGCACTTCGCCTGCGTCCTTCCCCCGCGCGCGCTACCGCGCTCTCCCGCGCCGACCCGCTCAACCCGCGCTCCCTCTGGCCCTCGCTCCGCGTGGTGAGTTGCTGGGCCGAGGCCCACGCGGCCCCGTCGTTGGCCGCCCTGCGGCCACGTCTGCCGGGCGTCACCTTTCAGTCCAAGGGCCTCCTCGCCACCGAAGCGTTCGTCACCCTCCCGTTCGCCGACACGCATCCGCTCGCCCTCTGCTCCCATTTTTTCGAGTTCATCGCCGACGACGACCGCATCCTCCGCGCCCACGAACTCCGCCCCGGCCACACCTACGAAGTGCTCGTCACCACGGGCGGCGGCCTCTGGCGCTATCGCCTCGGCGACCGCGTCGAGGTCACCGGCTTCCTCGCCGCCACGCCCTGTCTCCGCTTCCTCGGGCGTGCCGGCCGTGGGTCCGACCTGTGCGGCGAAAAACTCACCGAGGCCTTCGTCGCCCAGTCCCTCGAACACGTCACCGCCACCGTCGCCCCGCCGCCGCCTTTCGCCTTGCTCGCGCCCTCACCCACCTCCCACCCTCCGCACTACACCCTCTTCGTCGAAACGTCCGCCGCCACCGCCCCCGGCATCGCCGCCCGCCTCGAAACCGCCCTCCGCGCCAATCCCCACTACAACCTTTGCCGCGAACTCGGCCAACTCGGCCCCGTGCGCACGTTCCGCCTCGCCGACCGCGGTTACGAGCGTTTCGCCGCCGCCGAACTTTCCCGCGGCGCCCGCCTCGGCGAGATCAAACCCGTCGCCCTCTCCCCGCGCACCGACTGGCCCCGGCACTTCCCCGCGTCATCGCTCTGATTTATTGTTGCCCTCCCCCGCCCCGCCGCGTTTCACCTTTCCGGCAACAGGGGACGGTCCGCCCTTCGGAACCGGCTCGGTTGCACTTCCTCTTT
>JBIKOK010000045.1:0-38038 GCA_044358025.1 Opitutaceae bacterium | reverse complement strand
GCGGCGAGGCCACCGTAGGGATTTCCGGCGCCAACGGAGCGGACATAGAGGACGGTGGGCCCGCCGCTAAGCTGCTTCAAATCGACCGGCCGCCGGTCAATCGTGGTGAGCTGCAAGTCGAGCCGGTGGCCCAGCAGCGCATGGCGCTCGATGATGTCCTGCGCCTGTGACTTGATGTGCGCTTTCGCCGGCATCTGGATAATGCGCTGCGCGAGCGAGTGCGCGGCCTCCGTCTCGATCTGGTTCGCGATCCCCGCATAGAGGCGAAAGACCTCGGGCCGGTCGCCGAACTCCGCGCGCAGCTTGTCCGCGAGTTTTTCGTAGGCCTGCGGGTGCTTGTGCAGCGGGCGCCCGCCCTGCGCCTTGGTCGATTGGAATCGATCCATCGCCAGCGCCACATCGAAGCGGTCTTCGGGCGGGTTGCCCTGGTTGTGCCGGAAATCTCCGGCGACGCGCAAGGCGGCCTGCGCCTGCGCGGGCGTGGCGGACTTCAAACCGTTCAACGCGGCCGTGGCCTCAATCTTGCGCGCTTGCACCGCGTTGGCCTCGGTCGGGAACCGGGTGTAGAAATCCCTCGCCGCCTGGGCCACGGACCGCGAGTGATCGGCCTCCTGTTGGGTCGCATTCTTTGCCTGCACAGGCGTGCGCCTGGCCGCGACTCCAGGGGCACTGGCCGCCGCCGCGGCGGCGGGAGTAATCGGCGTCCCGCGCGGGTTCGTCGGGTCCGGGGGCGTGGCCGGAGACGGGGTGGCGGCAGTCGAGGCCGGCGGAGTGCGCAGGGCCGTGAGCGTTTGCCACGCCGTGTCGGCGGCGGAACGGTTCGCCGGAGTCTGCGCGCCGCTCAAGTGGGTCACGAAGAGCGCGAGCACCCAACAGCGGGAAAGCGCGGCGGCGGGAGTTTTCATGGGGACGGGCGCGGCAGCGGGAGTTTTCATGGGAACGGGCGAGGCGGCAGGGCGGTGGCGACGGCCCCATTTAACCAAACTCTTCCGCGCCCGTCCTTCGCGCCATCACCCCAATTTTGGGGTCTCGCGCTACCTTGCCAAAGCTAGCCGACGGCCCCGGCTTTGGCCGGCGTCACGACGTCCGCGGATCAAATAAGCCGAACCCACGACCCGCGACGCCCGTAACTCGTTCCGGCAACAGACCCGTCCCCGGGCCGACGGTCTCACCACGCGCCGCCTGCCCCCCTGCGGCGTCCGCGGCACTCCTCTCACCCGGCCATGCGACCCTCAGCTTTGGCGAACCGTTTGGAGGCGGGCGCCACCCCACCCCGAGCGCCCGGCGACCAAACGGCCTGCGCTCAACCGGCGACGCTTCGCGGGATCATGCGCCACCACGCCCGGCGCCGCCCAACGCCTCCGGACGGCCGGCTCCGCGCCCCCGGGTCCACTGGCTCGACCGCCCGGGCACGAAAAAGCCCCGGGCCGTTTCCGGCGCGGGGCTTGGAAGGATCGGTCGCGGGTTTTAGCTCGCGGTGGCTTCGACGGCCTTGGGCTCCTCGGGAATCTCGGCACCGAAGGGCAACGAGATCTTGAGCTGCTTGTAGGTCGGCAGGCCCGTACCCGCCGGAATCAAGTGACCCATGATCACGTTTTCCTTGAAGCCACGCAGGAGGTCGACCTTGCCGAGAGTCGAGGCGTCGGTGAGGACGCGGGTCGTCTCCTGGAAGGACGCAGCCGAGATGAAGCTCTCGGTCTCGAGCGACGCCTTGGTGATACCCAAGAGGATCGGCTCGGCCTCGGCGGGTTTGCCACCCGCCTCTTCGATACGCCGGTTTTCCGCGAGGAAATTGGCGCGATCGACCTGCTCACCCCAGAAGTTCTCGGTGTCGCCCGGATCGGTGATCCGAACTTTGCGGAGCATCTGGCGGATGATGATCTCGATGTGCTTGTCGTTAATCGTCACGCCTTGGAGACGATAAACTTCCTGCACCTGCGAAATCAGGAAGTCGTAGAGCGCGGACGGCCCGAGGATCTCGAGAATCTCGTGCGGGTCGGCGGCGCCTTCCGTAAGATGCTGACCTTTGTGCACGACGTCACCGGGTTGCACAATGATGTGCCGGCCGGTGGCGATGAGATGCTCTTCTTCCTGCTGGGTCTCCTCGTTTTTGACGACGAGCTTGCGCTTGCCACGGACGGTGCCCTCGAAACCGACGATGCCGTCGATGCGGGACATTTCGGCGGCTTCCTTCGGACGACGGGCTTCGAACAGCTCGGCGACGCGGGGGAGACCACCGGTGATGTCCTTGGTCTTGGACGCCTGACGCGGGGTCTTCGCGAGCAACGCACCCGGTTGGATGATGTCGCCCTCGTTGACCGCGATCTGCGCGCCGACGGGAATCGAATAGGCCGCGAGCGGCTTGTTCTTCGCGTCGCGGATTTCGACCTGCGGATTGAGGTCTTCCTTGTGCTCGATGACGACCGTGGCGATGCGGCCCGACGCTTCGTCGAGTTCGCGCTTCACGGTGACGCCGGGGATCATGTCCTTGAAGTGCAGCGTGCCACCCTTCTCGGAGAGAACCGGAATGTTATAGGGATCCCACTGCGCGAGGACGGAGCCCTTCTCGATCTTCGCGCCGTCGCCGACGTGAAGGAAGGAACCGACCACGATGTTGTAGTTTTCGATTTCCTTGTCCTCGGAATCGAGGATTTGGATGGTGCCGGTCTTGTTGAGCACGATGGCGGCGCCGTCGGCGGTTTCGACGAGGCGGAGGCCCTTGTATTTTACGGTGCCGGAGGCCTTGACGCGAATTTCCGGGGTTTTGAAGCCGCCGGACGCGACGCCACCGATGTGGAACGTGCGCATCGTGAGCTGCGTGCCGGGTTCGCCGATCGACTGGGCGGCGATGATGCCGACGGAGTCACCGATCTTCGCGACTTTGTTGGTCGCGGGATTGATGCCGTAGGACTTCGCGTCGATGCCACCCTTGGTGGCGGACGTGAGGGGCGACATGACCTTGACGCGCTCGATGCCGAGCTCGTCGATCTTGGACGCCATGTCCTCGGTGATGATCTCGCCGGAACCGACGAGCAGCTCGGAGGGATTGATCGGATTGAAGACGTCGTCGCTGGAGAAGCGGCCGATGATGCGCTCTTTGAGGCCGACGATTTCGTCGTCCCCTTCGAAGATCGCCTTCTTCCAGACGCCGTCGCGGGCGCCGCAATCGTCTTCCGCGATGATGACGTCCATCGCCACGTCGCAGAGTTTGCGGGTGAGATAGCCGGCGTCAGCGGTCTTGAGCGCGGTGTCGGCGAGACCCTTGCGGGCGCCGTGGGTCGAGATGAAGTATTCGAGGACCGTCAGACCCTCGCGGAACGAGGACAGGATGGGGCGCTCGATGATTTCACCGGAGGGCTTGGCCATCAAACCGCGAGTGCCGCACAGCTGGCGGACCTGCTGTTTATTACCGCGCGCGCCGGAGTCCATCATGATGTAGACGGGGTTCACTTCCGTCTTGCCGTCGTTGTTTTCGAGTTTGGCGAAAACCTCTTTGGCGATCTTGTCGGTGGCGCTGGTCCAGATGTCGACGACCTTGTTGTAGCGCTCGCCGTCGGTGATGATACCCTTGTTGAACTGGCCTTCGACCTCGGTGATTTTCTTCCGGGAGTCGGCGACGATGTCCTTCTTGGAGTCCGGGATGATCATGTCATCGATCCCGATCGAGATGCCGGCCTGCATGGCGGTCTGGAAACCCAGCTCCTTAAGCTTGTCGAGGGTTTCAACCGTGATGTGGTTGCCGGAGATCTTGTAGGTATTGAGGATGAGGTCGCCCAGCTTGCTCTTCGGCACGGGGAAGTTCACGAAGCCGAGACCGGCGGGCCAGATCTGGTTGAAGATCACGCGGCCGACGGTGGTGCGAATCGTCTTGCGCTTGATGTCGCCGAAGACGGTCTCCCGGGTGTAGTCAGGATTCGGGACCTCGACCCAGTCGTGCATCTTGAGCGCGCCGTCGGCCTTGGCGTAGAGGACTTCCTGAAGGCCGCTGAGGAGCGGCACGCGGACGCCTTTTTCGGGCTTCTTGCGCGGCTCGATGGTGAGGTAGTAGGCGCCGAGGACGATGTCCTGGGAGGGCGTGAGGATCGGCTTGCCGGAGGACGGCGAGAAGATGTTCGACGTCGCCATCATGAGGAGTTTGCACTCCATGATCGCTTCGAGGGACAACGGAACGTGCACGGCCATCTGGTCACCGTCGAAGTCCGCGTTGTAGGCGGTGCAGACGAGCGGGTGAATGCGGATGGCTTCGCCCTCGATGAGGATCGGCTCGAAAGCTTGGATCGACAAACGGTGGAGCGTCGGCGCGCGGTTGAGGAGGATCGGGTGCCCCTTGGTGACTTCCTCGAGGATGTCCCAGACTTCCGGAGACTTCTTCTCGATCATCTTGCGGGCCCCGCGGACGGTGTGCACGAAGCCGAGTTCCTTGAGGCGGCGGATGATGAACGGCTCGAAGAGGACGAGCGCCATCTTCTTCGGGAGACCGCACTGGTTGAGCTTGAGCTCAGGACCGATGACGATGACGGAGCGGCCGGAGTAATCGACGCGCTTGCCGAGCAAGTTTTGGCGGAAACGACCCTGCTTGCCCTTGAGCATGTCCGAGAGGGACTTCAGAGGACGGTTGCCGGCGCCGGTGACGGGACGGCCGTGGCGGCCGTTGTCGAAGAGCGCGTCGACGGCTTCCTGCAGCATGCGCTTTTCGTTGTGGATGATGACGTCGGGCGTCTTCAGCTGCATCAGGTTCCGCAAACGATTGTTGCGGTTGATGACGCGGCGATAGAGATCGTTGAGATCGGAGGTCGCGAAGCGGCCGCCCTCGAGCGGGACGAGCGGGCGCAAGTCCGGCGGGATCACGGGCAGCACTTCGAGCACCATCCACTCCGGACGGCTCTTCGAGTGAATGAAGCCCTGGATGACCTTAAGACGCTTCGAGAGCTTCTTTTTGATCTGCTTGGACTTCGTCGCGCGCATCTGCTCCTGCAGCTCGGACACGGTGGCTTCCATGTCGGTCTTGGCGAGGGCATCGCGGACCGCCTCGGCGCCCATCTTGGCGACGAAGGAGTCGTCACCGTACTCGTCGATGGCCTGACGGTATTCGGTGTCGGTGAGGAGCTGCTTCATCTCGAGCGGGGTCTTGCCCGGATCGATGACCATGAAGTTCTCGTAGTAGATGACGCGCTCGAGGGAGCGGGCGGTCATGTCGAGGAGGAGACCGAGGCGGCTCGGCATGCTCTTGAGGAACCAGATGTGCGAAACCGGCACGGCGAGCTCGATGTGGCCCATGCGCTCGCGACGGACGCGGGCGATGGTGACCTCGACGCCGCAGCGATCGCACACGACGTCCTTGTATTTGATGCGCTTGTATTTTCCGCAGGCGCACTCGTAGTCACGGACCGGGCCGAAGATCTTTTGGCAGAAAAGACCGCCCGGCTCGGGCTTGAAAGTGCGGTAGTTGATCGTCTCGGGGTTCTTCACTTCACCCTTGGACCATTTACGGATGGTCTCGGGCGAAGCGACGGTGATGGAGACGCAGTCGAATGCGTTCTCCTCGATACCGAGAGCGGAGCGGACGTCGTCGCGGGCGGAGGCGGCTGTATCAGCGGGTTGAATCATGGTGATATCTCCCTAAGCAAAATGGCGTGAGAAGGTGAAAAACGCTGCGACGGTTTAGGAACCGTAGCTGATGGCGTCGCGTTTCTGGAGTTTGATATCCAGGCCGAGGGACTGGATTTCCTTGATGAGGACGTTGAACGACTCCGGGGTGCCGGCGACGAGCGTGTTGTCGCCCTTGACGAGCGATTCGTAGATCTTGGTGCGGCCCTGCACGTCGTCGGACTTGACGGTGAGCAGTTCCTGCAGGGTGTGCGCGGCGCCGTAGGCCTCGAGGGCCCACACTTCCATTTCGCCGAAACGCTGGCCGCCGTACTGGGCTTTGCCGCCCAAGGGTTGCTGCGTGACGAGCGAGTAGGGACCGACCGCGCGGGCGTGGATCTTGTGGGACACAAGATGGTTCAGCTTCATCATGTAGATGTAGCCGACCACGACCTCCTGATCGATCTTCTCGCCGGTGCGGCCGTCGAAGAGCGTGCTCTTGCCCGAGGTGGGCAGCTTCGCTTCCTTGAGGTATTCGCGGATTTTCTTTTCCGGAATGCCGTCGAAGACGGGCGTCGCGATCTTGAGGCCGAGCTTTTTGCAGGCCCAACCCAAGTGCGTCTCGAGCACCTGCCCGATGTTCATGCGCGAAGGCACGCCGAGAGGGTTGAGACAGATTTCGATCGGGGTGCCATCGGGCAGGAAGGGCATGTCTTCCTCGGGCACGATCTTGGCGACCACACCCTTGTTACCGTGACGGCCGGCCATCTTGTCACCGACCTCGAGCTTTTGCTTCGTGGCGATGTAGACCTTGACCTGCTTGATCGCGCCGTCGGGCGAGCCTTCGCCCGCCTCGATGGAACCGATCTTGCGCTCGCGGTCGGTCTCGAGCTCGTCAAACTTGGTCTGATACGAGCCGATGATCTCCATGATCTTGATGCGAACCGGGGACGGGTCGATCTGGACGTGTTTGGAGACGGCGGCGAGCTTGCGCAGGAGGGTCTTGGTGATCTTGCGGTTGGCCGGGATGATGATTTCGCCGGACTCGCCGTTGATGACGTCGAGCGGAATCTTTTCGCCGAGGAGGATGTTCGAGAGCGCCTCGGTCAAACCCTCGCGGAGTTTGTCCATCTGCGTCTTGTACTCTTCCTGGATTTGCTTCACCTGGCGGCGACGGTCGGAGGGAGAAAGTTTCTCCTCCTGGTTGTCGATGCGCGAAGAAACCTTCACGTCCATGATGATGCCGGTGACGCCGGACGGGACGATCAGGGAGGTGTCCTTCACGTCCGCAGCCTTTTCGCCGAAGATGGCGCGGAGGAGCTTTTCCTCGGGCGCGAGCTCGGTTTCGGACTTCGGGGTGATCTTGCCGACGAGGATATCGCCGGGCTTCACTTCCGCACCGATGCGGATGACGCCGTTGTGGTCGAGGTTTTTGAGGGCCTCTTCGCCGACGTTCGGGATGTCCCGGGTGATTTCTTCCGGCCCGAGCTTGGTGTCGCGCGCGGTGACCTCGAATTCCTGGATGTGGATGGAGGTGAAGATATCTTCGCGGAGCACCTTCTCGGAGATGAGAATAGCGTCCTCGAAGTTGTAACCGTTCCAAGGCATGAACGCGACGAGCACGTTGCGGCCGAGGGCCATCTCGCCCTTGTCGGTCGAGGGACCGTCGGCGATGATCTGGCCGGCCTTGATCTTCTGGCCCTGCTTGACGATGGGCTTCTGGTTGAAGCACGTGCCCGCGTTCGAGCGCATGAACTTCCGGAGCTCATAGAGATGGACGCCGTTTTTGACGTCGGTCTTGAGATTGCGCGGCAACTCGCCGTCGCGGGTGACGATGATACGCTTCGCGTCCACGGACGCGACGATGCCGGCGTCGTCGGCGACGACGACGATCTTGGAATCGCGGGCGACGCGCTCTTCGATGCCGGTACCCACGAACGGGGCCTCGGCCTGAAGGAGGGGCACGCCCTGGCGTTGCATGTTGGCTCCCATCAGCGCGCGATTCGCATCGTCGTGCTCAAGGAAGGGAATCATGCCGGCGGCGATCGAAATGACCTGCTTGGGCGAGACGTCCATGTAGTGGACTTCGGACGCAGGGACTTCGAGGAACTCGCCGTCTTTGCGGACGGTGACCTTGCCGACGAAGTGACCCTTGTCGTCGATTTCGGCGTTGGCCTGGGCGATGACCTTGGCCTCTTCCTGGTCGGCGGTGAGATAGTCGATCTTGTCGGTAACGCGGCCGTCTTTCGCGAGACGGTAGGGCGTTTCGATGAAGCCGAACTCGTTGACGCGGGCGTAGGTCGAGAGCGAGTTGATGAGACCGATGTTCGGACCCTCGGGCGTCTCAATGGGGCAGATACGGCCGTAGTGCGACGGATGGACGTCGCGGACTTCGAAGCCGGCGCGTTCGCGGTTAAGACCGCCCGGCCCGAGCGCGGAGAGGCGGCGCTTGTGCGTGACCTCGGCGAGCGGGTTGATCTGGTCCATGAACTGCGAGAGCTGGGACCGCGCGAAGAAATCGCGGATGACGGTCGTCAGCGCCTTCGGGTTGATCAGCTTTTGCGGGGTGATCGAGTCGACGCTCTGGTCGTACATCGTCATGCGCTCGCGGACGAGACGCTCGGTGCGGCTGAGGCCGACGCGGCACTGGTTGGCGAGGAGCTCGCCGACGGTGCGGACGCGGCGGGAGCCGAGGTGATCGATATCGTCGACGACGCCGACGCCGCGCTTGAGGCGGACGAGATACTTGGTCGCGGCGACGATGTCGCCGGACTCGAGGATGCGCTGCTCAAGCTCGACCTTGAGGCCGAGCTTCTGGTTGACCTTGTAGCGGCCGACGCGGCCGAGGTCGTAGCGCTTCGGGTCGAAGAAGAGCCGCTTGAGGAGGGCTTTGGCGTTCGCGGTGGTCGGCGGCTCGCCGGGGCGCAGGCGCTTGTAGATTTCCTTGAGGGCTTCCTCTTCGTTGCGCGTCGGATCTTTCTTCAGCGCGCGGATGAGGGCGCCTTCGTCAACGGAGGTGTCGATGACGCGGAGGGTGGTGATGTCGTGCTTCTCGAAGGTGCGGACGATCGCCTTCGTGAGCGGCTCGAAGGCGCGCGCGAGGACGACGCCCTTCTGGGCATCGATGGCGTCCTCGACGAGGACGAGGGTGGAGACGTTTTCGAGATCGAGGGCTTTCGCGACCTTGAGGTCCTTGATGTCGTAGAAGAGGTTCAGCAGGTCGATGTCCGAGCTGTAGCCGACGGCGCGAAGGAGCGTCGTGATGAGGAATTTGCGGCGGCGGCGGCGGCGGTCGAGGTAAACGTAGAGCAGGTCGTTGTTGTCGAACTGCACTTCGAGCCAGGTGCCGCGGTCGGGAATGATGCGGAAGGAGTGGAGGGGCTTGCCGTTCGGGTGGGGCGTCACTTCGAACGCGATGCCGGGGGAACGGTGGAGCTGCGACACGACGACGCGCTCGGCGCCGTTGATGATAAAGGAGCCGCGCTCGGTCACCATGGGGATTTCGCCCATGTAGATATCCTCGTCCTTGATGAAGTCTTCCTCGCGGAGACGGAGCTTCACGTAGAGGGGCACCGAGTAGGTGATGCCCTCGCGCAGGCACTCGAGTTCGGTGCTCTTCGGATCGCCGAGGTTGTAGGAAACGTATTCGAGCGTCAGGCGCTCGTCGTAGGAGAGAATCGGGAAGACCTCGCGGAACACGGCCTCAAGGCCCTGCGGCTTGCGCTGCTTCTCGGGGATACCCTTTTGCAGAAAGTCCAAGTAGGACGTGATCTGAATCTCGATGAGGTTCGGCGGCTGGATGACTTCGCGGAGCTTGCCGAAGTTGATGCGTTCAGAGTGTGTGCGGTCGGCCATGGGAATTCCCGGTGAGGGTTAAGAGGCTGAAAGGGACAAGGCGCGGCGCTTAGCGCACGGCGCGGGAAACAAACGAAAGAACGGAAAAGGAAACAACAAAGGACAGGCCGCGCGGGTGCTCGGCCTGTCCCGTGGTAAACGGAAGATGTGCGAGTGAAATCGCCAAGCTTCGCGTGGCTTACTTGAGCTCGACTTGGGCCCCGGCGGCCTCGAGCTTCTTCTTGATTTCTTCGGCTTCGGCCTTCGGAGCGTTCTCCTTGACGGGCTTCGGAGCGGCCTCGACGAGGTCCTTGGCTTCTTTGAGGCCCAGGCCGGTGATGGCGCGGACTTCCTTGATGACGCCGATCTTGTTCGCGCCGGCAGCCTTGAGGATGACGGTGAACTCGGTCTGTGCCTCGGCGGCCGGAGCGGCCGCAGCGGCGCCCGCGGGAGCGGCGGCGACGGCAGCGGCGGCGGAAACGCCCCATTTGCCTTCGAGATCTTTGACGAGGGTGGCGAGATCGAGGACGGTCTGGGCGGACAGCCACTCGATAACTTGGTCTTTGGTGATGTTGCTCATGTTGAGTTCTCCTTGGGCCGACTAGCGGTTTCGAAAAATGAAACGCGTTTAAGAGACGTATCCCCTAGCCTGCCGCGATGGATATGGGTTCTCCGGCTTGCGCCGGAAAAATTGGGTGGTGGGAGGATACGGATTAGGCGGCCGGAGCAGCGGGCTGCTCCTTCTTGACCTTGGCGTCGAGCAGGCGGACGAAGGACGCCGCGTTCTGCGAGAAGAGACCCAACAGTTGCGACCGGAGCGCCTCGAAGGAGGGCAGGTCGGCAATCTTGGCGAGGTCGGAAGCGCTGATAAGCTTCTTGTCGATCACGCCGATCTTCACTTCCAGCTTCTGCTTGTCGTCGAAGAATTTCTTGAGGACTTTCGCGACGCCGGCGGAGTTCTTGCCACCGACAATGACGGCGGTGGGCCCGATGAGGGCGCCCTCGAATTCCGGCAGACCCATGGTCTTGGCCGCAACGCGGAGCGAACTGTTCTTGACGACGTGAAACTCGGCCTTTTCGACGTCGAGGCGCTTGCGCAGCTCGGCGGCGTCGGCGACGGTCACCTTCGAGAAGTTGGTGAGGATGACGTAGTCGGACTTTTTCAGGTGCGTCTCGACCTCTTTGATCAGGTAATTTTTTTCGGCTCTCATGGTCGTGGTCCCTTTTAGTATTTGCTGAACTCGGTGGACGAGATGTGCACGCCGGGACTCATGCTGGATGAGAGGGCGATGGTCTTGATGTACTGGCCGCCCTTGAACGAGGCCGGACGGGCCTTGCCCACGGCTTCCAGGACAACCTGCGCATTTTCGAGAATCTGCGCGGTCGTGAACGAGCGCTTGCCGAGGCCGATGCCGATGTTGGCGGACTTGTCCATTTTGAACTCCACGCGGCCGGCCTTGACGGCCTTGATGCCCGCGGGAATGTCGTCGGTCACGGTGCCGGACTTCGGGTTGGGCATGAGGCCCTTGGGACCGAGGACGCGGGCGAGGGTGCGGACCTGCTTCATCGCCTCGGTGGTCGCGATCGCGACGTCGAAGTCGAGCCAGCCCTCGTTGATCTTCTGCATCATGTCGGCGAGGCCGGCGTGATCGGCTCCGGCCGCGATGGCCTTGGCGGCGTCGTCGGTGAAGACGAGGATGCGGACCTTCTTGCCGGAACCGTTCGGGAGCGGCGTGGTGCCGCGCACGTTTTGGTCACCCGAGGTTCCGTCCACGCCGAGGCGGAAGGAGAACTCGACGGTCTCGTCGAATTTGGCCTTGGGGAATTTGGCGAGGATGTCGATCGCTTCCTTGAGCGAATAATCCTTCGTGAGATCAGCGACCTTGAGGGCGCTGGTGTAGCGTTTGCTGTGGGCTTTTGGCATGTAGACTCCTTGCGGTGCGAACGTCGGTGAAGACTCCCGCGGCGAGCGATTGATGGTGCGGACGAAAATTAGTCGACGACTTCGATGCCCATGTTGCGGGCAGTGCCGGCGATGATCTTGATGCCGGCGGCCTCATCCTTGGCATTCATGTCGGCTTTCTTGAGCTTCCAGATTTCGGCGAGCTGCTTCTTGGTGACCTTGCCGACCTTGTCCTGGTTGGGCTTGGCCGAACCGCTGGCGATGTTGGCCGCCTTCTTGAGGAGGATGCTCGCGGGCGGGGACTTCAGGATGAACGTGAAGCTCTTGTCGCTGAACACCGTGATGACCACCGGCAGAATCATGCCGTTTTGGTCCTTGGTGCGGGCGTTAAAGTCCTTGCAGAACGCCATGATGTTGACGCCTTGCGCGCCAAGGGCGGGGCCGACCGGGGGAGCGGGATTCGCAGCCCCGGCGGGCAGTTGGAGGCGGATGTAACCTTGGATCTTCTTAGCCATGTGAGTAGAGGTGGCGGGTGTTTATGGTGCTATCGTGCGGAGGGCGGCGGTGACAAAGAGGCGTCGCCTCACTCGGTGAGACGTTGCACCTGCCAGTATTCGAGCTCGACCGGCGTAAAACGGCCGAAAATGGAAACGGAAACCTTGAGCTTGCCGCGATCGGGATCGATCTCGTCGATGCGGCCGGTGAGGGAGGCAAAGGCACCGTCGGTGATCTTCACTTCTTCGCCGACGAGGTATTGGACCTTCGGCACTTCCTTGCCGTTCGCGGCCTCGATGCGCGCGCGGATCTCGTCGATCTCGGACTGGCGCAGCGCCGCCGGACGGTCGCCGCCGACAAAGCCGATCACGCCAGCGACTTCCTTGACGAAATACCACGGCTTGTTGATGACCTTCTTGTCCTCGCCGTAAAGGCACATCTGAATGAAGACGTAACCCGGGTAGAGTTTGCGGGTTTTGGTGGTCTTCTTCCCATTCTTGACCTCGGAAACGACCTCGGTCGGCAGGAGGACCTCAAAAATGGCGTCATCGAGTTCCTCGGCCTTCTTGAACTTCTCGATGTAGGTCTTCACCTTGTTCTCCTGACCGGAGAGGGTGTGAAGAGCGAACCATTGGGCGCTGGCGGGCGCGATCGTTTGGGTGGACATGGCGGGTGGGAACCGGGGTTAGCTGACCCACTCGGTGAACAAAATCACGACTTGGGTGAGCGAAAAATCGCTGATGCTGGTGAACACGCCAAGGATCACCGCGGCGGCGACGACCACGATGGTGGAGTCGCGCAGCTCGGTGCGCGTGGGCCAGGAAGCTTTTTGGAGCTCGCCGACCATTTCGCCGAGGAAGATACGGGTGCTGCGGAACGGATTTTTCATGAACGGAAATTTGGCAGGCGCGGAGGGAATCGAACCCCCAACCAACGGTTTTGGAGACCGCTACTCTACCAATTGAGCTACACGCCTGTGATAAGCTTTCTTAGACGACGCAGCCGAGGCCCCAGTGCGAGGCCTCGGCGGTGTCGAGTTTGGAGGATTGAAACGACCGCTTACTCGATGATCTCGGAGACACGACCGGCACCGATGGTGCGGCCGCCCTCGCGGATCGCGAATTTCTGGGTCGTTTCCATAGCGATCGGGACGATGAGGTCGATCTCCACGGCGATGTTGTCACCGGGCATGATCATCTCGACGCCCTTGGGCAGATTGACGATCCCGGTCACGTCGGTCGTACGGAAATAGAACTGGGGACGGTAGCCGTTGAAGAACGGCGTGTGGCGACCACCTTCGTCCTTGGAGAGGACGTAGATCTCGGCCTTGGCCTTCTTGTGGGGCTTGATGGACTTCGGGGCGGCGAGGACTTGCCCGCGCTCGATGCCGTCTTTTTCAATGCCGCGGAGGAGGATACCGACGTTGTCACCGGCTTGGCCGCTATCGAGCAGCTTGCGGAACATTTCGATACCGGTCACCACGGAGACGACGGTGTCCTTCAGGCCGACGATCTCGACGGACTCGTTGACCTTGACGATGCCACGCTCGATACGACCGGTGGCAACCGTGCCGCGGCCCGTGATCGAGAAGACGTCTTCAACGGACATCAGGAAGGGCTTGTCCATCTCGCGCATTGGCTCGGGAATATCGGTGTCGATCGCGTCCATCAGGGCCGTGATCGCGGCATTGCCCTCAGGCTTGTCATCCAAAGCGGCGGTGGCGGATCCACGAACGATCGTAGCCTTGTCCCCGTCGAACTGGTATTTGCTGAGGAGCTCGCGGATTTCCATCTCGACGAGGTCGAGCAGCTCGGGGTCGTCGATGAGGTCGACCTTGTTGAGCCAGACGACGATCTTCGGCACGCCGACTTGGCGGGCGAGGAGGATGTGCTCGCGGGTCTGCGGCATCGGGCCGTCGGCGGCGGAGACGACGAGGATCGCGCCGTCCATCTGGGCGGCGCCAGTGATCATGTTCTTGACGAAATCGGCGTGGCCGGGGCAATCGACGTGCGCATAGTGGCGCTTCTCAGTCTGGTATTCCACGTGGGCGACCGAGATCGTGACGATCTTGGAGGCATCGCGCACAGTGCCGCCCTTGGCGATGTCCGCGTAGGTCTTGACTTCGGCGAGGCCCTTGCGCGCCTGAACGGCAAGAATGGCGGTCGTCGTGGTGGTTTTACCGTGGTCAACGTGGCCGATGGTGCCGACGTTTACGTGCGGTTTGGTGCGTTCGAATGAGGCTTTAGCCATGTGCGTGGTAGACGTTTGAGACGTTTATTGGGTGTGGATGATGAAAAGTGACCCCTGGATTAGCGTCGAGAAGCCGGAACGACGTTGGTAAAATGGCCCTGGAGCCCAGAACGAGATTCGAACTCGTGACCTCGTCCTTACCAAGGACGTGCTCTGCCAACTGAGCTATCTGGGCAGACTAAGGGAGTGCCAAAAAACGAAAAGAGCCGAGGAAAGTGCAGCCCCGGTTTGGCACCGTCAACAGCAAATTCACACTATCCCGAAATATTCTAGGGCCCGACACAAATCCGATAGAAACCTGGCGCAAGACGTTCCCCCACTCGCAGCGTGCGCGCAAGATAGTTCGCAAAAAAAACATCGACCTCCTCCAGCCCCGACCGCTCGGTCACGACCAGCGGGCCAACAAGGCCCGCGGCGTCGACCCGGGCCACGAACTCCACAGGCGCCCAGCCGCCTTTGCCCGGCGGAGCGCCGGTGATCGCCTGCGCCAACACTTTACGGCCGTTACCGGCCATCCGGACTTCCACAAACGCGCCTCGGGCCGCCGGCCCAACCTCCGGCCCATCCACCCGACCGAACCCCGCGAGCACGAACGTCGGCGCGTCCGCCGCCACCGCCTCGGCCGGCCCGGCCGGCACCGCGATCGGCGCCGGTAAGCCCAGTTTCAGTTCATTCTCGGCGAAACTGAGTTTAGGCGTATCAAAACCTTGGAAACGCCCACCTGGATCGGGCGGGGCGAGTTCGCGCTGCGTCGCATTCCATTTCGTCGGCAGAAACAGCGGGGTCGGATCAAGCAGGACCGCCTCGTCGTTCAGCGCCTGGTCCGTCGCATTCACTAACGTCACGGTCGGTCGGTGCGGCGCCTTCGCCGGCGGCGGGGACGGCGGGGTGGCGTGGCGAAACAGGATAACCACGAGGGCGCCCACCGCCGCCGCGCCCGCTCCGGCCACCGCCCAGCGCCGTTTGGTCGTGCGCAACATCGCGGTCATTTCAACGCCCTCCGCTCCCCGGATTCGTCGGCTCCTGCGCGCCCAGCTGCACCTGCACGAACCCGGCCCCATAGGCGGCGCTCGCGATCTCGGCAAACGCCGTCGTCGGCACGCCGACGCCCACCAGGACCAGAAGCGATGGTTGCTTGGCTTTCTTCGCCGCATCCCTGAGCCACACGCGCAACTCGGCCATATTGATCGCGCCTTTGTCGTCGACGAACACCAGGTCCGAGCGCACCACACTGATGCGGTGCGTGGTGAGCGCCGCACCGGCCAGCGCACCCGGCATCGTCGGCACCCGAAAGTTCACCCCGAGCCCCGGCGCGAGCACGAACCGCGAGCCGAACAACGCGAAAAAGAGGACGATGGCCCCGCCGTTCACATAGAACAGCCAGTCATAGCTCCGCGGCTCGGACCGCAGTCGCGAGGCCAGATCGAGCGGGCGCGTGATCATTGGTTCGCCGCGTCGGCGGCCCCTTCCCCGGGCTTCCCGCCGCGATACTCGGTCAACAAAAACTTCATGATCTCATTGCCCGACCATTCCACGTCACGGACAACCGCGCGGACCCGGCCGGTCAGAAAATGGTGCGCCAAGTGCGCGGGGATCGCCAGCATCAGGCTCCCCGCCGTGGCCAGAAGCGCCTGCCACATCCCCGCCGCCAGCGCTCCGGCCGTGGCGTAGTTGCCGCCTTTTTCAAACGCCAGGAAGGTCACCGCCATCCCGAGCACCGTGCCGAGCAGGCCGGCGAGCGGGGCGACCTGCGCGATCGCCGCGAGCGAACCGAGCCGCCGCTCCAGCGCCGGCAGCTCGAGCACCGCCGCCTCCTGCACGTGAAACCGCATCGCCTCCGCGCTGTCGTCCGCGTGGAGCAACGCCGCCTTGACGACGGCCGCGACCGGCCCCGGCGCCTCTTCGCACACGGTCAGGGCCTCGACGAGTCGCCGCTTTGCGAGGATGTTCTTGATGCCGTCGACAAACGCCTTGGCCGCAATCTGCCCGCGGTGCAGGTAGAGCGCGCGCTCGATGGTCAGCACGAGCGCCAGCAGGCCGAGCGCGAGCAGCACCCACATCATCGGACCGCCCTTGGCAAAGAGACTGAAATCGAAAACGGACATCGGTACGTCAACGTTAGAGAGGGTTCGTCAATCGGCGTAAACCCGAAATCCCGCGCGCCCTCACGGCTTCGCTTCCACCGGGCCGAATCGGGCCAGCTTCGCCTTCGCGAGCGCCTCGCCCCAGCCCAGTCTGGTTTTCAACAGCAGCAACCAGGCTTCCTTGGCCTCCTCCAGTTTCTCCTGCTGCTCGAAAACCTCGCCCGCCCGGTACAGCGTGCGCGCCATCCAGTAGCGTCCCTTGGTCTGCAGTTCGCCCGCGCGTTTCGCGTCGAGGAGAAAGGGATTCACGACATCGTTCCACCACACTTCGAGCGCCTTGGCCCGGTTGTCGCGCCGCACCCAGAGTTCGCCCAGATTGTAACCCGCCTCGACCCGGACATCGACCGGCGCATCCACCCGGTCGCGC
This sequence comes from Opitutaceae bacterium, assembly GCA_044358025.1. GTDB lineage: Bacteria > Verrucomicrobiota > Verrucomicrobiia > Opitutales > Opitutaceae > GAS368. Next base: position 21,459 of record JBIKOK010000045.1, on the reverse strand, counting down.
AAGTGTTCGAACAGCGTCTGGGCCCGGTCGAAATGCGACGGATCGCCCGACGACTGCGCGTTGTGGCACTCCGCCAACGCGAGCTGCGCGAGGATGAGGTTTTCCTGCGAAGCGGGCTTGTTCAGCAAGTCTTCATAGGAGTGCTGCGCCGCCGGAAAATCGTTCAGGTTCCGCAATAAATCCCCCTGTTTCAGCCGCGCCGAAAACACCAAATCGCTCTGCGGATATTTCTTCACGAGGTCCTCGATCAGCCGGTTTGCCTCCTTGTAATTCGCATCCTGCCCCCGGCGCTCCGCCTGCAACGCCGCCTGATAGAGCGCATAGGGCGCGAGCTCGTTCTGCGGAAACTCGTCGGCCAGCCGCGTCAGCAGCTTCTGCGCGTCGACCGTTTTCTCCTGCGCCGCCAAATGGCCCGCCTCGATCAGGTAGGATTGCACGGCCGCGTCCGACTTCCCGAACTTGGGGTCTTCGCGCAGCGTCTTCAGGGTCGCGAGCGCCGCCGCCTCGCGCCCGAGCGCGAAATTGGCCTCGGCCTTGGCCAACGCCCCCGTGCTCGCAATCTCGTTGCGCAACTTTTCGTCCACCCCGCCGAGCAGGGCCGTCATCTCGTCCGCCAGCTGCAACGTGCGCTCCGGTTCGCCCGCGTCCAGGGCCAGCCGCGCCTGCAGCCACGCCATCCGCGCGCGCAACTCCACCGGCAGCGCCGCCACCGGGCCGTCGCCGCGTCGCTCCGCGAGCAGCGCGTTGACGCGGGCATAGGCCTGCTTCACCCCGGCCGGCCCCTGCACCTGCAGCGCCCGCGCGAGCGTCCACTCCGCCCGCCAGCGGTTTTCCAAATCAAACCCCGGGTCCCGCCCCAGCTCGTCGAGCAACGGCTGGGCCGCCTCCACCGCGCCCGCCTTGATCTCCGACAACACCCGCTGAAACATCAGATCCCCCGCCCGCAGGCCCGCCGGCCGCTCACGCAAGGCCGCCGCATAGGCGTCCGCCGCGCTGCGAAAATCCCCCGCGTCGCCCGCGCTGCCCGCGCGAAACCACGCTTCCGCCTCCAGCACCACCAACTCCGCCCGCGCCTGGACCGCCGCCTCCGTGTCCGTTTGCGCCGGACCGGGCGCGAGCGCCGCGCGCGCCTTCCGCGCGTGGTCCGCCGCCGCCCGGTAGCGCCGCTGCTCCCACGCCGCCGCGGTCAGCACGCCGAACGCATGCACCCGATAGGGCGAACCCGGATACTCGTCCAACAGCCGCCGCGCATCCCGTTCCGCCGGCGCATAATCCTTCTCCGCCAGCGCCACCTGCGCACGAAACAGCAGCAGGCTCTCCAAAATCGGATGCTTCACCGGCGCATCGACGAGCTTGTTCAGCTCCGCGCGAAACACCCCGCGGACGTTCTCGGGCTGCGACGCCCGTGCGAGCAGCTGCAGCGCCTCGCGCTGCCGGTCCGGGTTGCTCCCCGTCGCCACCAGCTGGTTCAGAGCGACGCGCCCGATCCCGCCCGGCGCCTGGTCCGCAATCATGCCCAGCAGCAACCGCAGTTCGTCCCCGCGCACCCGCTCCTGCGGCAACAGCGTCTGGATCGTCTGCTGCAAAAACGTCACCGCCTCCGCCGTCTGGCCCGCCAGGTGGAGCATCACCGCGAGCGGCTTGGCGAACCCGTCGCCCACGGCCCTCCCGCGGAACTGCTCATAGTTCGCCCGCGCCTGCCGCACCGCCGCCTCGCTCGGCTTGCCGAGCCCCAGCCGCACCTGCTCGCCCGCCAGCCGGAAACGCGCCCGCGCCGTCTCGTTGGCCGCCGCCTGCTCGGCTTTGATGTAAAACTCGTTCGCCTTCGTCACGTCCTGCACCGGCGCCAGATCAAACAGCGCCCCCTGCAAAAACGACGCCCACGCCCGGTCCGCGGCCGACAGCTCCTCGACCCGGATCGCCGCCAGTTCGCCCCGCGCCACGTCCACTTTTTTCAACTGCACCGCCGCGAGCCCCGCGCGCAAATGCCACGCCGACCCGCGCAGCCCCACAAATTCGCCGAGCACCTTTTCCGCCTCCGCCGGCTGCCCGTCGTCGAGCAGCGCCGTCGCCCACGCCAGCATCAGCTCCCCCCGGTCCGCCCCCGCCGGCGGAGCGCCCGCCGCCTCTGTCGCCGCGAGCAACTGACGATGGATACCCGCGGCCACCGACGGAAAGCCCAGCTCCAGCGCCCGCTGGGCCGCCTCCCGCGTGACCACCCCGCCGCCCGGCGACACCGCCGCACCCGCGGCGCGCACAGTCAGCGGCGCCGGCGGATTCAACGCTTCCTGCGCACGCCCCGCCCCGCCCGCCACGAGGCAAAACGGCATGAACCAAACCGGAAATTTTCGGAATCGCATGGATTGACGCTGGATCACGGCCAACTTGCTTGGCCCCTTGGAAACAATCAACCGCGTTGTAATCTGTTCCCGCTCGCGCCAAAAGGTTCCCCGGCCACTGTCGCCCCCTTTCCCCCTCAACCATCGCTCCCATGATTACCGCCCTCATCGCACTCGGTGTCCTCGTCGCCCTCGTCGCCATCCTCGGCCTCTGGGTCGCGGGCATTTATAACAAGCTCGTCGACCTCCGCAACCGCTTCAAAAACGCGTTCGCCCAGATCGAAGTCCAGCTGAAGCGTCGCTACGACCTCATCCCGAATCTCGTCGAGGTCGCCAAGGGCTATATGAAGCATGAAAGCAGCACGCTCGAAGCCGTCATCAAGGCCCGCAACATCGCGCTCGCCGCGTCGCAGGCCGCCGCCGCCAACCCCGCCGACGCCAACGCCATGAAGGGCCTCCTCTCCGCCGAAGCCGGCCTCGGCGGCGCCCTCAGCCGCCTCATGGTCGTCTCCGAGCAGTATCCGGACCTCAAGGCCAACACCAACATGCTCCAGCTCACCGAAGAGCTGACCTCGACCGAGAACAAGGTCTCCTTCGCCCGCCAGGCCTACAACGATAGCGTCATGATCTTTAACACCGCCCGCGAAGTGTTCCCGAGCGTGATTTTCGCCGGCATGTTCGGCTTCACCGCCGCCGAGCTCTTCAAGATCGACGACCCCACCGAGCGCAACGCGCCGAAGGTGCAGTTCTGAGCGCGGCCCAATGGCGTCGGCGTCTGCTCGATGACGAAACCGTTCACCCCGCCCGCCGAGTTCTTCGTCGGCTGTGGGCACGCTCGCCCTGATCAACGCCGACCTTGCCCAAGGCAAGAACCGAAGCGGGCTCGGGTGGTTTGCGGCCAGCCTCCGCCTCGGGCCGTTGGCTACGCTCATCCTCGTGCTCGTTGAAAAGAACACCTGAGCTCTGCGCGGTTCGTCGGGACGATTTCCCCGGAGGATTGCGTTCCCCGTCCACCCGGAGTTCTTTCTTTGCGCGTTTTGCGCCTTCTTGCGGCCCCACCCGATAACCTCACGAACCGATGGATTTCTTCGAAGCCCAAGCCCGCGCCAAAAAGCACACGTCGCGCCTCGTCGCGCTCTTCGCGCTCGCCGTGCTCGGCACCGTGCTCGGCAGCTACGGCGCCGCCGTTTTCGCCCTGCGCCAAACCCACGACTACACCCCCCAGCGCCCGGGCCGCGGCGCGCAACTCTCCGCTCGCAACGCGCAGCTCCCCGGCTGGTGGCAGCCCCGCCTGTTCGTCGGCGTCTCCTCCCTGACCCTCGCCGTCGTCGGCCTCGCTTCCCTCTATAAGTGGAACGAGTTCTCCGCCGGCGGCTCCGCCGTCGCCGAGAGCGTCGGCGGCCGCCGCGTCGATCCGCACACCACCGACACGCTCGAGCGCCGCCTCCTCAACGTCGTCGAGGAAATGGCCATCGCCTCCGGCGTCCCCGTCCCCGGCGTCTACATCATGGACGAGGAACCGGCCATCAACGCGTTCGCCGCCGGCCTCACCACCAGCGACGCCGTCGTCGCCGTCACCCGCGGCACCCTCGAAAAACTCTCCCGCGACGAACTCCAGGGCGTCGTCGGCCACGAGTTCAGCCACATTCTCAACGGCGACATGCGCCTCAACATGCGCCTCACCGCGCTCGTATTCGGCATTCTCGTCCTCGGTCTCGCCGGCCGCGGCATCCTCTGGGCCCTCCGCTTCCAGAGCCTCGGCGGCTCCCGCGACCGCGAGGGCAAAAACCACGTCGGCGTCGTCGCGGCCATCGCCCTCGCCGGCGTCGCCCTCCTCGTGATCGGCTACGTCGGCTACTTCTTCGGCCGCCTCATCCAGGCCGCCGTGTCGCGCCAACGCGAATACCTCGCCGACGCCTCCGCCGTACAGTTCACCCGCAACCCCGGCGGTCTCACCGGCGCCCTGAAAAAAATCGGCGGCTTCGCCCTCGGCTCCTCGATGCAGTCCAACAAAAGCGGCGCCATCGGCCACTTCTTCTTCGCGCAGGGCTTTCGCTCGAATTTCGGCGGTCTCTGGGCCACCCACCCGCCCCTCGACGAACGCATCCGCGCCATCGACCCGCGGTTCGACGGCCAAATGTTCGATGCGCCCGAGGTCGTCGACGTCGCCCGCGAATCCTTCGTCACCGCCGGCCTCGCCCCCGCCCGACCCGCCCGCACCTCCCGCCTCGCCCAAGCTCCCGCCGCGCCCGGCCCCGCCGACGCGATGGCCTCGATCGGCACCCTCACGCCCGAGCAGATCGCCAACGCCCAGCTCCTCCTGGACTCAACCCCCGCCCGCCTCCGCACCGCCACGCAGACCCCCGCCGAAGCGCAAGTCCTCCTCTACGCCCTGCTGCTCGACGACGATCCCGCGACACGCACCCACCAGCGCACCCGCATCGCGAGCCGGGCCGGCGGCGACGCCCTCCGGCTCCTCGACGAGTTCACGCCCGCCCTCCGTTCGCTCCGTCCCGAGCACAAACTCCCGCTCCTCCAGCTCTCGCTCCCGGCGCTCCGCCCGCTCCCGCCCTCCGCGCTCAACCCGTTCCTTGAAACCCTCGACGAACTCGTCCACGACGACGGCCGCGTCACCGCGTTTGAGTTTGCCCTGCAAAAACTCCTGATCCGCACGCTCGCCCTCGGCCGCGATCCCGGCGCCGCCATCGTCCAAATCCACTCCTTCAACGCCGTCGTCGACGAAATCGCCGTGGTGCTCTCCGCGATGGCCCACACCTCCGACAACGACACCCTCGCCGCCGCCGACGCCTTCGCCCTCGGCACCGCACACATCAAGCTCATCGAAACCCGCCTCACCCTGCGCGATCCGGTCGACTGCGACGTCGGTCCGCTCGATCCCGCCCTCGACACCCTCGCCACCGCGAGCCTGCCCATCCGGCAGCGCACGATCATGGCCTGCGCCCACATCGCCGGCGCCGACGGCCGCATTCGGGTCGCCGAGGCCGAACTCCTCCGCGCCATCGCCGCCACCCTCGACGTGCCGATGCCGCCCCTCACGACCGCCGCCTGATCCCCGCCGTCATGCCCATCGTCCACGTCTTCATCCACGTCAAACCCGAGTGCACCGAAGCGTTCAAAGCCGCCTCGCTCGCCAACGCCCGCGCCAGCCTCCTCGAGCCCGGCGTCGCCCGCTTCGATGTCCTCCAGCAGGACGACGCGTCCAACCGCTTCGTCCTCGTCGAGGTCTACCGCACGCCCGCGGACCAGGCCGCCCATCGCGCGACGGCCCATTACGCCACCTGGCGGGACACCGTTGCGCCGATGATGGCGGAGCCGCGCACCGCGACGAAATTCGTGAACCTCTTCCCCCCCGAAGCCGGCGGGTAGGCGCGCTGCCCACCCCGCGCCGCGCCCTCCGTCGCCCCATGCGCTTCGAGTTCACCACCCCTCCGCGCATCGTCTTCGGCGCCGGCTCCCTCCGCGCCGCCGCGCCCGCCGCCCGCGCCCTCGGCCGCCACGCTTTCGTCGTCACCGGCCGCGACCCCACACGCGCCACCCCGCTGCTCGACGCGCTCCGCGCCGACCACCTCTCCGTCACGACCTTTGCGGTTCCCGGCGAGCCCACCACCAACGACATCGTCGCCGCCACCGCGGCCGCCCGGGCCGCCGGCTGCGACCTCGTGATCGGCTTCGGCGGCGGCAGCGCCCTCGACGCCGCCAAAGCCGTCTCCGCCCTCCTCACCCACGACGGCGACCTCTTCGACTACCTCGAAGTCGTCGGCCGCGGCACCGCCCTCACGCGCCCCGCCGCCCCCTGTATCGCCATCCCCACCACCGCCGGCACCGGCGCCGAAGTCACCCGCAACGCCGTCCTCTCCTCCCCCGCCCACCGCGTCAAAGTCAGCCTGCGCAGCCCGCACCTGCTGCCGCGCCTCGCCCTCGTCGACCCCGACCTAACCCTCGGTCTGCCGCCGGCTCTCACCGCCGCGTCCGGCCTCGATGCCCTCACCCAGCTCATCGAGCCCTACACCTCCTCCCGCGCCAATCCCTACACCGACGCCCTCTGCCTCGACGGACTCCGCCGCGCCGCGCCCGCCCTCCGCCGCGCGTATCACGACGGCCGTGACGCCGACGCGCGCGCCGACCTTGCCCTCGCCGCCCTCTCCAGCGGGCTCGCCCTCGCCAACGCCGGCCTCGGCGCCGCGCACGGTTTGGCCGGCCCGATCGGCGGCGCGTTCCCCGCCCCGCACGGCGCCGTCTGCGGCGCGCTGCTCCCCCTCGTCATCGAACTCAATCTCCGCGCCGCCCGGGCCCGCACGCCCGCCGCCGACACCGCGCACCGCTATGCCGAAATCGCCCGCGCCCTCACCGGCCGCGCCGCCGCCACCGCCGACGACGCCGCTCCCTTCACGCGCGATCTCGTCGCCGAACTCAACCTTCCCGCCCTCCGCTCCTACGGCCTCACTTCGTCGCACCTTCCCGCCCTCGTCGACCAAGCCGCCCGCGCCAGCAGCATGAAAGCCAATCCCCTGCCGCTCACGCCCGACGAGCTCACGGAAATTCTCGCCCGCGCGCTTTGACGCGAACCCGCTCCGCGGCCCTCCGCCGCGCCGATCGGTCGCACCACGTTTATCGATCAACGCCGCGGACGCGCCTTCGGCTAAGCTGGGCACCGTGCGCAGGACTTCCCGGCCGCGGCACGCCTCCCCTCCGATGCGCACCGTCTGCGATTCCCCCGCCCGAGGCCTCGGCGTTGTGAGGCTCGCCGATTTCGTCGCCGGCCTCGTCCGCCACCACGACCCGCGCTTTTTCACCCGCCTGACCTCGTGGCAAAGCTCCTGCGAAATTCTGCTCCTGAGCGCCCTCCCGCGCCCGCCACCACCGCCGAGCTGCTCGTCCACTGGCAGCATGACACGCCGCCCGGCGGCGCGTTCGTCAGCGGCGTGATGCCCAACTCCCGCGGCAGCACGAGTCCGTTGGCCGACGCCGAACTCAACCGCGGCGCCCGCCTCGGTCTCCACCGCAGCGTCGGCGGCGTCACCGCCATCGTCGCGCCCAAATTCTCCCAAAACGTCTCGCTGACCGGCCTCACCGGCTGCCGCCACTCCGACACCGACGAAAACTTCGCCGCCGACGGCTCGCGCCTCCCGCTCCTCGAATTCGCCGCAGCTTCCCGCGGCCGCCAGGCCTGGCGCTCCCCGCAGGCCCGCTGGGCTATCACCACCCGCGCCGACAATCGGTTCGACGAGCACTTCCTGATCGAGGCCGGAAAACCGGCGGCTCCTTCGACCTCCCGACCTTCGTGCCGGCGATCCCCGCCGTCATGGCGTATCGGCTTCCCCCATCCAGCCCGGCCAGAGTTCGCGCCCGTAGCGGCGCGCCTCATCGATCACCAGGTGGATCATGGGCGGCGGCTCGCCCTGCCAAAAAATCGCCATCTCCACCGGATCGAAATCCTCCAGCGGCAGCGCCCGCACGCCGGGCCTCTTCAGCATTTCCGGCCGCGCGCCATACACGCCGATCCCGTAGCCGCGCTCCACGTCGACCGAGACCAGCTCGAGCGCACTGGCTGCGATCGCCGTCGGCCACGTGACCCGCCGCCGCTGGAGACCTTTCCAAAACCGGCGGCTGACGGTCTCGTTCGCCGGCACCGTCACCAACGGCTCGACGATCTCGCGCTGCGCCCAGAGTTCGCCCGCCGACTTCAGCTTCGAGTCGAGCGGGACAACGAGGACCAGCGGCATGCGCAGCAGCCGCGTACCCCGCAAACGCGGCGGCAGCCGGCCCTCGATCGGCGAGATGGCGACATCGATCTCGCCGTCGCGCAACCGGGCCGCCGGCTCTTGGGCAAACCCGGAGCCCAGGGCCAGCCTCATCCGCGGATTGTCTCCGCGCCACCGCTCCACCACCGGATGCAGATGCTCGCGGATGATCAGCTCGGCCGCCCCCACCCGGAGCCGCGGCGCCGCCGCCTCGCGGACGCGGGCCGCCACCCCGTCCAGGCCCTCGAAGAACGGCTGCACGTATCCAAAAAGCCGCACGCCGGCCGCCGTCAGCTTGAACGGGCTGCGCTCAAACAGCTTCGCCCCCACCTCGTCCTCCCCTGCCCGCATCGGCCCCCTCACCGCCGGCTGCTGGATGCCGAAGGGGCGGCCCGCACCGCCGCGCTGATGCCGCCGTGCTTCGCCACCGAGTAAAACAGTTCCAGGTGCTGGACGTTCATGCTTCGCCTCCTGCCGCCGCTTTGCCGCCGCTGGGCCGCTTCGCTTCCCACGGCAACCGGTCGGCGCAGGCCCAGGCCGGAAACGCCCCGTGCGCATGCCGCTGCACTTCCTCGACCGCCGCGCGCACCAACGGCGTCGCTTCCCCGCGCCACAGCACCGCCATGCGCATCGGGGCAAAATCGTCGAGCGGCAACGCCCGCACCGCCCGGTTCTTCACGCTCGCCAGCGCGACGCGGTTCACCACGCCGAAGCCCTCCCCGTTCGCCACATAGCGCATCACGAGTTCGACCGACGTCGCCTCCACCGCCTGCGGCCATACCACCCGGCGGCGCTTCAGATCGCGCTGAAAGCCCTGCATCACGCTCGTCGCCGCCGGCTGCCCCACCAGCGGCTCGGCCATCCGTTTTGTCGCCCACAATTCCGCCGCGTCCTTCCACGGCGCCGTGCGGTGCACCAGCAGCACCAGCGGGATCAGCACGAGCGAAAGCTGGTGCAGCCGGCCCGGCGCCTTGGCGTTGGCCGACGTGATCGCGAGGTCGATCACGTCCTGGCGCAGCCATTCCTCCACCTGCGCCTGGTGCCCCGAATGCAGGCTCAGCCGCACCCGCGGATAGCGCGCCCGCACCCGGCGCATCACCGCCGGCACGTAATCGCGCAGCACCAGTTCCGAACCGCCGATCCGCAATTCCGGCTGCGCCACCGCACGCAACTCCGCCGCGAGCGGACCCAGGGTTGCGAAAAAAGGCCGGACGTGCGCAAAGAGCTGCTCGCCCGCCGGCGTCAGCCGAAAGGGCGCGCGCTCAAACAGCTTCGCGCCCACGTCTTCCTCCAGCTTCCCCATCTGGCCGCTCACCGCCGGCTGCTGGATGCCATAGGGAATATGCCGCACCGCCGCACTGATCCCTCGATGCTTCGCGACGTAATAAAACAATTCTAAATGGTGGACGTTCATCCGGGGCCGCCGGAGTGAAACGCGCTCCCCGCCCGACGCAATCGCGTTTCTCCCCCCGGCCAGCGACTGGCACCGCCCCCTGCCTCCACCCGCTGGCCCGCCTCGGATTTATCGACTCCCGCGCCCGGCCGTATCCTATTCTATTTTACGCACACCGCCCCGCGGTCTCCGGCCGGCCGCTCCCGTCATCCGATCAACGCCCCCCGGCTCGCCGGGAAAAAACGCACGCCTCCTCTCGCGCTCCTTGCCCGCAGCCGGTCCGGCTCGCCGCCTCCCTCGCCCGGCTCTTTTTCGTCACCGGCCGCACCGGCGTCTACGTCCCCCGCCCCATCGGCGACCGCCCCAGGGCTCGTCCCCGCCTCATCCGCGCCGCCGCGCCCTTCAGTCCGAAAAGGAGGGGAAGCCTCCTCGTCGCAGCCCCTTTGCACCGCGGCCTGCTCCTCGCCGCCGCGAGCGGCTTCACCTGTTACGGCTACACCTTCGCGCCCCGGGACGCCGACGTACTCGACGACTGGTTACCGCCCGCCCGCGGCGTCCTCGCCACCCTCCACGACGATCTCCCCTGGCTCCGCCGCACCTCGCCCCCCCCCCGTCCTGCGCCGGGCTCATCGAAGCCATCGCCACCGCGCGCGGCGTCGCCCCGCCCAAGCCCGGAGCTCCCGGCCCAGCCGTCCCGCCTCCCGGCGGTTTCGCCCGCCTCCCTTTCGCTCGCACCGATGGCATGGCCGGCCGGGTCTTTTTTCGCGTATCCCCGAAAATTAGGGGCGAGAAAGCAGCGGGTCCGCACCCCGGCTTCCGGGCTAAGGGATTGACCCTGCTTCCCCCTCTGCGCTACGCCGTGCCGTGCGCCGCACGTTCACCCAAAAAACCCGCTCCCTCCGGCTGCTCCTGCCCGCCCTCTGGTTGTCCTTGGCGGTCACCGGCTGCACGACCGTCAAGCGCACGGCCGTGAACACCCTCGGCGACGCCCTCGCCGGCGGCGGTACGGCCTATGCCAGCGACGATGACCCCGAACTCATCCGCGCCGCCGCGCCCTTCAGTTTGAAACTGATGGAGAGCCTCCTCGCCGAGACGCCCCACCACCGCGGCCTCCTCCTCGCCGCCGCCAGCGGCTTCACCCAATACAGCTACGCCTTCGTCCAACAGGACGCCGACGAACGCGAGGGCACCGACGTCGCCGCCGCCTCCGCCCTGCGCGACCGCGCCCGCCGCCTCTATCTCCGCGCCCGCGACTACGGTCTGCGCGGTCTCGCCGTTACGTATCCGAATTTCCCGGGCGCCCTTCGCGCCGATCCGCGCGCCGCCGTGCGCGTCTGCACCGCCGCCGATGTCCCGTTGCTCTATTGGACCGCCGCCGCCTGGGCCGCCGCCATCTCGGTCAAAAAAGACCGCGCCGATCTCATCGCCGAGCTGCCGCAGGCCGAAGCTCTCCTCGACCGCGCCCTCGCCCTCGACGAAACCTTCGGCCACGGCGCGATTCACGCGCTGCTCATCTCCTACGAAATGGCCCGCCCCGGCGGCGCCGGCGATCCGGTCGCGCGCTCCCGCGCCCACTTCGACCGCGCCGTCGCCCTCGCCGGCGGCCACGAGGCCTCGCCGTTCGTCGCCTTGGCCGAAGCCGTCTGCATCCAACAGCAGGACCGCGCCCAGTTCGAAGCCCTCCTCCGCCAGGCCCTCGCCCTCGACGCCGACGCCCGCCCCACCTCGCGCCTCGTGAATCTCGTTTTGCAGCGTCGCGCCCGCTGGCTGCTCGCGCACATTGACGACTTGTTTCTTCCCGTGGAAAAATCCCCGCCGGACCGCCCATGAAATTTTCCTCCTTCCTCGCCGCCCTCACCCTCTGCTCCGCGCTGCTCGCCCCGGCCCTCTCCGCCGCCGAGGTCGTCACCATCCGCCTCGGCACGATTCTCCCCGGCGGCACACCCCAACACCTCATGTTGCAGGAACTCGGCGAACGCTGGCGCAAAGACTCCGACGGCGCCGTCAAACTCACGCTCTTCCCCGACGGCCGCCTCGGCGGCGAAGCGGAGATGGTGAAAAAAATCCGCATCAAACAGCTCAACGCCGGCCTCTTCACCGTCGTCGGCCTTTCCGAAATCGACCCCGGCGTCACGGGCCTCCAGCTCATGCCGCTCACCTTTCGCACGTGGGCCGAGGTCGACTACGTCCGCGAAAAACTCCGCCCGGCCCTCGAAGCCCGCCTCCGCGCCAAGGGCTTTGAAGTCCTCTGCTGGGCCGACGCCGGCTGGGTCCGCTTCTTCTCCAAGACCCAGGTCCTCACGCCCGACGATGTGCGCCGCACCAAACTGTTCACCTGGGCCGGCGACGAAAACCATATCGCCACCATGAAGGCCACCGGCTTCCGCCCCGTCCCCCTTGAGACCAGCGACCTGCTCCTCGGCCTCAACACCGATTTGATCAACGCCGCCCCCATGCCGCCTCTCACCGCGCTCGCCGGCCAGCTCTACGGCCCCGCCCCGCACATGCTCGAAATCAACTGGGTGCCGATCGTCGGCGCCGCCATCGTGCGCACCGACATCTGGGAGAAAATTCCCGCACCCGCCCGCGCCCGCCTCCGCGCCGCCGCCGAAGAAACCGGCGAAAAAATGCGCCTCCGCGGCCGGCAGGAAGACCTCGAGGCCGTGCGCGTCATGGCGACCCGCGGCCTCAAAGTCCACGATCTCACTCCCGCCGCCGCCGCCGAGTGGCAAACGCTCGGCGCCGACCTGACCCAACGCATGCGCGGCACGCGCGTGCCCGTCGAAATCTTTGACGCCGTGCAAAAACACCTCGCCGAATTTCGCGCGACGGCCCGGCCCGCTCCGTGATGGCCGCCGGCCCCACCGCGGACGCCGGCGCCGTGCTGGGCCCGCCTGAACCCGCCTCCGCCGCCCGGCGCCGCTGGCGCGCCGCCGAGGACACCGTCGTGGCCTTCGCCCTCGGCGCGATGGTCATCTTGCCCCTCGCCGAAATGGCGTTGCGCGCCCTCTTCCACGGCGGCGTGCCCGGCTCCACCACCCTCGTGCAACACCTCACGTTGCTCATCAGCATGGCCGGCGGCGCGCTCGCCGCGCGCGACGGCCGCCTGCTCGCCTTCTCCACCGTGCCCACGCTCCTGCACGGGAATTGGGCCAAGGCCGCCCAGTGGTTCAACGCCACCGTCTCCACCGCCGTGGCCGCCGCCCTCGTCCTCGCCAGCCTCATCTACGTCCAGGTCGAACGCGACGCCGCCCAGCCCTTTCTCTTCGGCGTGCCCCTCTGGGTCATCGAGCTCGTGCTCCCGCTCGGCTTCTGCGTGATCGCCGCGCGCCTCGTGCGCCACTCCGCCGCCACCTGGCGCGGCCGCACCCTCGCCGGCGTCGGCGCAGCCGCGCTGCTCGCCCTCGGCACCTGGCCGCCGGTCGCCGCCGCCGCCTTGATCTGGCCGGCGATTATTTTACTCCTCGCGGCCTCCGCGCTCGGCGCGCCGATCTTTGTCCTGCTCGGCGGCGCCGGGCTGATTCTCTTTTGGGGCAACGATCTCCCCATCGCCGCGATGCCCGTCGAGCACTACCGCCTCGTCGTCAACCCCACGCTGCCCGCGATTCCGCTCTTCACCCTCGCCGGCTATTTCCTCGCCGAGGGCGGATCCTCGCGCCGCCTCGTCGCCGTGTTCAACGCCCTCGCCGGCCACATCCGCGGCGGCCCCGCCATCGCCGCCGCCCTCGTCTGCGCGTTCTTCACCGCGTTCACCGGCGGCTCCGGCGTCACGATCCTCGCCCTCGCCGGCCTCCTCATGCCGGTGCTCCGCGCCGCCCAATTTTCCGAACGCGACGCCCTCGGCATGATGACCGGCGCCGGCTCCCTCGGCATCTTGCTGCCACCGTGCTTGCCCGTGCTGTTCTACGCGATGGTCGCCCGCGTCGATATTCGCGCGATGTTCCTCGGCGCCCTCATTCCCGGCCTGATTCTCATCACCCTCACCGCCGCCTGGGGCCTCTGGGCCGGCCGCAAAGGCGCCGCCGTCGCGCCAAAGTTCGACGCGCCCGAGGCGCTGCGGGCCGTCTGGGCCGCGAAGTGGGAGCTCTTCCTGCCCGTCGTTTCCATCGTGCCGCTCTTCGCCGGCTGGGCCTCGTCCGTCGAGGTCGCCGCGATCACCGCCGCCTACGCCTTTTTCGTCGTCACCGTCATCCACCGCGACCTCCATGTCCTGCGCGACGGCCGGCGCGTCATGGCCGAAGCCGGCCTCCTCGTCGGCAGCATTCTGCTCATCCTCGGCGTGGCCCTTGGCCTGACCAATTACCTCGTCGACGCCCAAGTCCCCGACGCCCTCGCCAACTGGAGTCTCACCCACATCCCGTCGAAGTGGCTCTTCCTCCTCGGCCTCAATGTTGTGCTCATCTTCATCGGCGGCCTCGTCGAGATCTACGCCGCGATCATCGTCGTCGTGCCGCTCCTCGTCCCGATCGGCCTCCGCCTCGGGATCGATCCCATCCATCTCGGCGTGATCTTTCTCGCGAACATGGAACTCGGCTTCCTCGCCCCGCCCGTCGGCCTGAATCTCCTCCTCGCCTCCTCCCGCCTCAAAAAGCCCCTCGGCGAAGTCATCCGCGCCGTCCTCCCGCTGCTCTTCGTGATGTTCATCGGCGTGCTGCTCATCACCTACGTGCCCGCCCTCTCGACGTGGCTGCCCGATTTCCTGAAGCCCACCGCTCCGTAGGTCCGGGGCGGCTCACCCCTGCACCGGGGTCTCGCAGGTCACCTCATTTTTTTCCCCGCCAGAATCTCCCCCGCCTTCGACGCGTCGAACGACTTGTCCCACTTCGCCACCACCAGCGTCGCCACCGTGTTGCCGATGAAATTCGTGATCGCCCGCGCCTCCGACATAAACCGGTCCACCCCCAAAATCAGCGCCATGCCCGCGACCGGGATTTTCCCCATCGCCCCGAGCGTCGCCGCCAACGTGATGAACCCGCTGCCCGTCACCCCCGCGGCCCCTTTCGAGGTCAGGAGCAACACGCCGAGTAACACGAGTTGCTCCCCCAGCGTCAGCGGCGTGTCCGTCGCCTGCGCCACGAACAGGGCCGCCATCGTCAAATAAATGCAGGTGCCGTCCAAATTGAACGAGTAGCCCGAGGGCACGACGATCCCCACCACCGGCCGCGCACACCCGATCTTCTCCATCTTGTCCATCAGCGCCGGCAGCGCCGATTCCGACGACGACGTACCCAGCACCAGCAGCAGCTCCTCGCGCACATACCGGATGATCTTCCACAAACTGAACCCCGCCGCCCGCGCGATCCCGCCCAGCACGATCACGATAAAGACCGCACAGGTGAGATAAACACAGAGCAGCAACCCGCCCAGTTTGGCCAACGAGCCGAGGCCGAATTGCCCGATCGTGTACGCCATCGCCCCGCCGGCCGCCAGCGGCGCGAGCTTCGTTACGATGCTCACGATCCCGAAGAAAACCCGCGCGACCTCGTTCAGCAAATTCAGGATCGGCCGGCCGTGGTCCCCGAGTTTGCCCAGCGCGAGCCCGAAGAGCACCGCGAGCAGCAACACCTGCAAAATTTCACCTTCCGAAAACGCACTCACAAAGGTCTTCGGGATGATATGCATCAAAAAGTCCACCGTGCCCATGCCTTGGGCCGCCGACGTGTATTTCGTCACACTGCCCGCCCCTTTGGCGAGCGTCTCCGCCGTCGCGTGAAACCCGTCCCCCGGTCGAAACACATTCGACACCACCAGCCCGATCACCAGCGCCAGCGTCGTCACAATTTCAAAATAGATCAGCGCCTTCGCCCCCACCCGCCCGACCTTCTTCAGATCACCCATCCCCGCCAGCCCCACCACCACGGTCGTGAAGATGATCGGCGCGATCAGCATCTTCACCAGATTCACAAACGCATCACCAAGCGGTTTCAGCTCCACCCCCCAGGCGGGCTTTACGTAGCCGAGGACCCCGCCGAGCACGATGCCCGCGAGCACTTGGAGATAGAGCGTATTGCGCGGCGAGAGGGGCCGGGCGTCGGGCGCCGCAGCAAGGGTAGGCTCAGAAAGCATGGCCGGCCAACGTGGGTGGCCAACCCGCCCGCGTCAAAGCGTTTGCCACCACCCCTTTCCTCCCCCAACTCCTTGCGTCCCACCCCGTCGCTTTCCGTGGAAACCGCGCGCCGCCAAACGCGTCTTTCCGCCACCAGCGCACCTCCTGAGCACCCAACCTCGTTCTGATCGCCCACCCCCCCACCCTTTTCCCATGTCCACTCCGCCCGACGATTTCCCCGACCACCACGCGAACGATCACCAAACCTGCCACGGCGTCTCGACCGACCTCTCGGACTATTTCCTCACCCGCCGCCAGTTCCTCAACCGCATGGGTATGGGCGTCGGCGCCCTCTCGCTCGCGGGACTCCTCGACCCCCGCGACCTCGTCGCCGCCCAGCCCGGCGCCAAAGCCGTCACCGGCCCGCTCGCCCCGCACGCCCCCCATTTCCCCGGCAAAGCGAAAGCCGTCATCCACATCTTCGCCCAGGGCGCGCCGTCCCACATCGACACCTGGGACCCCAAACCCTCCCTCACCCGCATGCACGGCAAGAGCATCCCCGGCGGCGACATCGCCCTCGGCTCGCCGTTCAAGTTTTCCAAATACGGCCAGAGCGGCCTCGAGGTCAGCGACGTCTTCGCGAAAACCGCCGCCCACGCCGACGACCTCGCCGTCATCCGCTCGATGTGGACGGACATCCCCGCCCACGAAGTCGCCACGGTGTTCATGAACACCGGCTCCCTCCGCATCGCCAAACCCAGCATGGGCTCCTGGCTCGTCTACGGTCTCGGCACGGAAAACCAGAATCTCCCCGGCTTCATCGCCCTGCGCGGCGGCGGCCTCCCGCCCGGCGGTTCCGCCAACTACCAGGCCGCGTTTCTCCCCGGCGTTTACCAGGGCACCAGCATCAACACCCAGGCCCCGAGCGTGCCGTTGATGATCCAAAACATCCGCAACACCTACGTCGGCAAATCCGAGCAGCGCCGCCAGCTGGACATGATCCACCAGCTCAACCAACTTCACGCGCAAAACCTGCAGCGCGACGCCGCCCTCGAGACGCGCCTGGAGAGCTACGAGATCGCCTTCCGCATGCAGGCCGAGTCCCTCGACGCCTTCGACATCAACAAGGAATCCGAAGCCACCCGCGCCGCCTACGGCATCGGCGCCGGCGGCCGCGGCAGCGAGCAGGCCAAACAGCTCCTCATCGCCCGCCGCCTCATCGAGCGCGGCGTCCGCGTCGTCCAAGTCTGGCATCAGGGCTGGGACCACCACCAGGATCTCCAAACCCGCCTCGCCACCAAAGCCGGCGAAATCGACCAACCCCTCGCCGCCCTCCTCACCGACCTCAAGCAGCGCGGGCTCCTCGATTCCACCCTCGTCGTCTGGGGCGGCGAATTCGGCCGCAAACCCACCCGCGACCGCAACGGCTCCGACAACCCCGGCCGCGACCACAACGCCAAGGCCTTCTCCATGGTCATGGCCGGCGGCGGCGTAAAGGGCGGCACCGTCTACGGCGCCACCGACGAGTTCGGCGCCGCCTCCATCGTCGACAAAGTCCACCCGCACGATCTTCACGCCACGATCCTGCAATGCATGGGCCTCGACCACACCAAGCTCACCTACCGTTTCAACGGCCGCGATTTCCGCCTCACCGACGTCGCCGGCAACGTCATCAAGCCCATCCTCACATGACCCCCCTACGTCGCATTCCTTCCCTCGTAGGGGCGTCGCTCGTCGACGCCCGTTCTTTCTCTTTCCTCTTTCTCTTAATCTTTCTCCCCTCCCTCGCTCCCCTCGCCCGCGCCGCCGACCTCCCCGCCGGCCACCCGGTCGTCAAAGCCGCGATCGCCCCCGCCGACCTCCAATTCTTCGAAGCGAAAATCCGCCCCCTCCTCGCCGAGAAGTGCTACAAGTGCCACAGCAAGGAGGGCGACAAAGTGAAGGGCGGCCTCCTCCTCGACTCCCGCGAAGCCGTCCTCGCCGGCGGCAACACCGGCGCCGCGATCGTCCCCGGCAAACCCGACGACTCCCTCCTCATCCAGGCCATCCGCTACAAGGACGAAGACCTCCAGATGCCCCCCAAGGGCGAGAAACTCTCCGATCAACAAATCGCCGACCTCACCGAGTGGGTCCGCCGCGGCGCCCCCGACCCCCGCCTCAACGTCGCCACCGGCAGCTCCGCCGCCTACGCCGGCGTGGGCAAGAACCACTGGGCCTTCAAACCCGTGAAAAAGCCCGAACTCCCCGCGGTCCAAAATTCCGCGTGGGTCAAAAATCCCATCGACGCCTTCGTCCTCGCCAAACTCGAGGCCAAGAGCATGGGCCCCAACACCGCCGCCGAAAAAACCACCCTCATCCGCCGCATCTACTTCGACCTCATCGGCCTCCCGCCTCACCCGATGGACGTCCAGGCCTTCGTCAAAGACACCTCCCCCGACGCCTTCACCAAAGTCGTCGACCGCCTCCTCGCCTCCCCCCAATACGGCGAACACTGGGCCCGCTACTGGCTCGATGTCGCCCGCTACTCCGACACCAAGGGCGACGCCCCCCGCCAGGAAGACAACCGCCTTCCCCACGCGTGGACCTACCGCGACTTCGTCATCGACGCCCTCAACGCCGACCTGCCCTACGATAAATTCATCCTCGCCCAACTCGCCGGCGACTATCTCGCCTCCCACCTCGAAAAACAGTCCAAGCTCAAGCCCTCCCCCTCCGCCGCCCGCTCGGCCGTGATCCCCCACGTCGCCGGCAAACCCGCCTCCGCCGACCCCATCGTCGAACTCCCCCCCATGGAGGTCACCGCCAGCCGGCCCGACTCCCGCTGGCCCCTCGCCGCCCTCGGCTTTCTCTCGCTCGGCAATCAGTTCAACGGCCGCAAGGAAGACGTCATCGGCGATCAAATCGACGTCACCACGAAAGCCTTCCTCGGTCTCACGGTCACCTGCGCCCGCTGTCACGATCACAAATTCGATCCGATCCCCACCAAGGATTACTACTCTCTCTACGGCGTCTTCGCGAATACGATGACGCCGACCGAACTCCCGATCCTCTCCCCGCAAGCCACCCAGACCGCCGACTACCTCGCCTACCTCGAAAAATCCAAGGCCCTGGATCAACGCGAGGTCGACCTCAAAGCCGAGCAGGCCGAACTCCGTCGCGCCTCCGGTGGCAAAGCCAAGGCCAAAGGCACCGCCGCCAAGATCGACCCCATGAAGCGCCAGCAGCTCCAGCGCGCCGAACGCGAACTCTATCGCGACAAGACCGACCTCGAACTCAATCACCCCGGCGCCCCCATCCGCGCCAACGCCGTGACCGACGTTCCCCGCTCGCGCGACTACCCGGTCCTCCTCCGCGGCGAAAACGCCAACAAGGGCGATATCGTGCCCCGCCGCTTCCTCGAAATCCTCTCCCCGGATCCGAAGAAACGCCCCACTTGGAACCAGGGCTCCGGCCGCCTCCAACTCGCCCAGGCCATCATCGACCCGAAAAACCCGCTCACCGCCCGCGTCATGATGAACCGCCTCTGGCAACAGCACTGGGGCACCGGCTTCGTCGATACGCCCGACGACCTCGGCAACATGTCCTCCGTGCCGACCCACCCCGAGCTCCTCGACTGGCTCGCCGCCACCTTCGTCGAAAACCAGTGGTCCATCAAATCGATGCACCGCCTCATCGTCCTCAGCGCCGCCTACCAGCAGAGCAGCGCGCCCAACCCGAGCTACGTCGAACTCGATCCCAACAACAAATTCCTCTGGCGCTACAATCTTCGCCGCATGGATTTCGAGGAACTCCACGACTCGCTCCTCGCCATCGCCGGCGAACTCGACCGCACCCGCGGCGGCAAACCCGTCGCCATCAGCAGCGAGGGCTTCGCCAAACGCCGCTCGATCTACACGATGATCGACCGCACCAACCCGCCCGAACTCCTCACCCAGTTCGACTTCCCCAGCCCCGACGTCTCCTCCGGCCGCCGCTACGAAACCCTCGTCCCCCAGCAGGCCCTGTTCCTCATGAACAGCCCCATGGTCATCGAAACCGCCCGCAAACTCGTCGACCGCCCCGCCTTCGCCGACCTCAAATCCGACGATCTCCGCGTGACCTCCCTCTACCTCGCGATCTTCCAACGCTGGCCCTCGAAAAAGGAAGTCGAGATCGGCCTCCGCTACGTCAAATCCAATCCCACCGGCACCGACGTCGTGCTCACCGCCCAGATGCCCGCCGCCAAAGCCTCCGCCCGCGACGCCCGCATCGCCGAGAAAAAAGCCAAGGCCCCGAAAGGGAACCCCAAGTTCAACACCCAGGTCGGCGGCGTCTTCGACAACCAGCCGCTCGACGCCTGGACGAAACTCGCCCACGCCCTCTTCCAGTCAAACGAGGCCATGTTCTATAATTGAAGCCGGGCGCGGTCTCCGACCCGCCCCCGCTGGCCATCGCGAGGAGCGCCGCGCTGTGGCGATCCATCGGCCCTCCCCCGCGCGTCTCGCGCCCCGCCTCCCGCGCGTTCCTCGCGCCCCGCTCCCGCCGGTTCCACGCCCGCCCGCCCCGCCCGCCCCGCTCGTCATCGCGAGGAGCGCCGCGCTGTGGCGATCCATCGGCCCTCCCCCGCGCGTCTCGCGCCCCGCCTCCCGCACGTTCCTCGCGCCCCGCCTCCGCCGGCTCCTCACCGCGCCGCCTCACCGGGACGCGTTTCTTATTCCCGCCTTCTTTCGACGTTCGACACTCTCTCCGCTTTCGGAACACTCCCGACCCGCTCCGCTCCTGCGCTCCGACCTCCTCCTCCCCATGACCTCCCCCCACCTGCCCGGTCTTTCCCGCCTCATCCGCGCCACCGGTGCCCTCCTCCTCCTCGCGTTCGCTCTCCTCACGCCCCCCGCCCACGCCCAGGCCCCCGCCACCGCGACCATCACCGGGCGCGTCCAAAACCAGGCCGCCAACCTCTCCCTCGAAAACGCCCGCATCACCGTCGCCGGCACCAACCGCGAAGTTTTCACCGACGCCTTCGGCGAATTCCGCCTCACCGGCCTCGCCCCCGGCAACCTCACCCTCACCGTCTTCTCCACGGGTCTCTCCCCCCAGACCGTCACCGTCGCCGTCACCGCCGGCACCGTCACCACGCGCGACTTCGCTCTCGTCCCTGTTTCCTCCCCCGCTTCCACCCGTGCTGCCGCCGCCGCCGATACGACCGTGAAACTCGACTCCTTCGTCGTCGGCGCCGCCCGCGAGACCAACGCCGCCACCATCGCCATCAACGAGCAGCGCTTCGCCGGCAACATCAAGACCGTCCTCTCCACCGACGCCCTCGGCGACGTCATCCAAAACAACCTCGGCGAATTCGTGAAATTCCTCCCCGGCGTCGATGTCGGCACCGATCAGATGAACACCGTCTCCATCGGCCTCCGCGGTCTCCCGTCCACCTACACCAACATCGCCCTCGACGGCGACGATGTGAACACCGCGGGCGCCGCCGGTTTCTCCCGCGCCACGTCCCTCCAGGCTATCTCGCTCAACAACGCCTCCCGCATCGAAATCACCAAAGTCCCCACGCCCGACATGCCCGCCTCCAGCCTCGGCGGCTCCATCAACATGGTCAGCCGCACCGCCTTCGAGGCCCGCCGCGCCGAATTCCGCTTCAAAGCCTACGTCAACCAGAACTCCCATCAGGTCGGCTTCCACCGCAAACCCGGCGGCGGCGATGGCGACGACCAGAAGAAGACCTTCCACTACCAGCCCGACTTCGACTTCTCCTACACCGTCCCCGTGTCCAAGACCTTCGGCTTCTCCATCAACGCCGTGAAGAACGACCAGTTCGGCTCCGCCCGCCGCATCAACCGCACCTTCAACACCGCCACCACCGCCGCCAATCCCCTCAAGGCCACCGTCGATAATCCCTACCTCACCACCTACCAATACAACATCTTT
>JBIKOK010000210.1:0-11751 GCA_044358025.1 Opitutaceae bacterium | reverse complement strand
CGCTCCCCATTCCCGCCGACTGGCCGAGCGGCGTTTATCTCGGGCGTCTGACGACGCAGCCGGCCGCGGCGGACCAGCCGTATTGGCAAAACTACGTCGTCTTCATCGTGCGCGACACGCGCCGGGCTGACGTGCTGCTGCAGTGCAGCGACAACACGTGGCAGGCCTACAACAAGTGGCCCGACACCACCTCGCTCTACACCGACCCGCGCGGCTCGCAGGTGTGCGGGGTCGCCGCGAGCTTCGACCGGCCCTACGGCAAATATGCGCAGATCTACGAGAACCCGCAGTCGCTCGGCTCCGGGGACTGGCTGTGCTTCGAGTTTCCGCTCGCCTACTGGCTCGAACAGCACGGTTACGACGTCACGTATTGCTCCAACAGCGACTGCCTCGATGCCGCGCAGCTCACGCGCGCGAAGGCTTTTCTCAGTGTGGGCCACGACGAATATTGGGACCCGCGCCAATACGACGCGATGAAAGCTGCGATCGCCGAGGGGGTGAACGTCCTCTGGCTTACTGGCAACGCGGTGTTCGGCGTCACGCCCTTCACGCCTGCGTCCGACGGGCGGGCGAACCGCGTGATCGAGCGCGTGGGGCACTTCGCCGGCCTGACCGACGCCGAGGTCGGGCAAGTGCGAAAAGTTTTTTCGGACGATTACCGCCGTGCCGGGCCGGACGAGAGTGCGATCATCGGCGCGCGCACGGTGGTGCCGTTCAACGGCGGCGGCGACTGGATTTGCACGCGGCCCGACCACTGGATGTTCGCGGGCACGGGCCTGAAGCAAGGCGACCGTATCGCCGGCCTCGTCGGTTGGGAGCACCACGGGGCGCCCGCGAAAATCCCCGGCCTCGAAGTCGTCGCCGAGGGCCTCGTGTGGGCGGGCGGCGTCACGCCGAGCCGCTACACGGCGACGATTTTTCCGGGTCCGAAAAACAATTTTGTGTTCAACGCCGCGACGATCTTCTGGGCCCAGGGCCTCGCGTCGCCGCCGGGGCACATGCCGCCGTGGTCGCACGGGGCGCGGCCCGCCGGCCCCGATCCGCGGGTGCAGCGCATCACCGAAAATCTGTTACGCCGCGCGATCGGCGGGTGACGGCGGGGTTCCGCGGGTGGGCCGTCGCCCGACGGCGCGCCCACGTGGGCGCGGCGGCCGATCCGACGTGGCGAGGCTTCTGGGCCATGCCCGACCCGGTGCGGTCGTTTTTAGCCGGAATATTTCACACTCCACTTGACCTAACCTATTTCACAGAGGGCACGGAGCCCAGCCCACAGAGCCCACAAGGTGTTTGGCTCCGTGACCTCGCTTCTAAACTCTGTGCGCCCTGTGAAAAAATTTCTTGAGGAAAGGGTGATTGATGCGGGCTCGGGGTTACGGGATTTTCTCGACGCCGAGGCCGGGGAGGGCGGAGAGAACGAGTTTGCCGTCGACGACCGTCGTACCGCGGAAGCAGTCGTTTTTGATGAGCAGGGCGCCGTCGAGGTCGGCCCAGTCGACGAGCGGGGAGAGTTGGGCGGCGGCGCTGATCGCGCAGGACGTTTCCGTCATGCAGCCGAGCATGACTTTCAGGCCGAGGGCGCGGGCGAGGACGATCATCTTGTGCGCTTCGCGGAGGCCCGTGCACTTCATGAGCTTGATGTTGATGCCGTGAAACGCGCCGGCGAGTTTCGCGACGTCGGTGAGGCGCTGGCAGTTTTCGTCCGCGATGAGCGGGAGCGGGCTGCGCGCGCGGAGCCACGCGGTGTCGTCGAGCTGTTCCTTGGGCATCGGCTGCTCGATAAAGACGACGCCCTGGGTGGCGCACCACTCGATCAGGCGCAGGGCGTCGTCGCGGTTTTTCCAGCCCTGGTTGGCGTCGATGGTGAGGGGGACGTCGGTGATTTCGCGGATGGCGGTAATGAGGGCGCGGTCGGTGGCGTCGTCGCGGCCGAGTTTTACTTTGATGATTTTGAAGGCGGCGGCCTCGCGGGTTTTTTGGCGGACGACGTCCGGGGTATCGATGCCGATGGTGAAGGAGGTGACGGGGGCCTGGGCGGCGTCGAGGCCCCAGAGACGGTGCCAGGGGGCGCCGAGTTTTTTCCCGATCCAGTCGTGGAGGGCGAGATCGACGGCGGCTTTGGCGGCGGTGTTGCCGGGGGCGAGGGCGTCGAGGGCGGGGAGGATTTCCTCGAGGTGGAAGGGATCGCGGAGGGCGGTGAGCAGCGGAGTGGCGAGGGTGAGAAACGCGGCGACGGAGGCCTGGGACTCGCCGAGGTGCGGGGGCATGGCGGCTTCGCCGTAGCCAACCACGCCGTCGTGCTCGAGCTCGATGAGGGTCGCGGGCGTCGAAGTGCGGGTGTTGGACGCAATGCCGAACGGGTGGCGGAGTTCGAGGGTGTAGGGGGCGTGGCGGAGGAGCATGGCGGAAAGAGGAGTGAGAGCAGGGGAAAGGGAAACCACTAGCTGAAATGAGGAGAACGGAATTTTTGTCACAGAGTTCACGGCGAGACCAATCCGCGGGCGCGGAGGAAAACGGTCGGAGGCGGACGCTCGTGCGCTGTGAGCTCGGGGCCGCTTCGGGGGCCGTGGGTCCGGCAAGGCAGGGGAGGGTTTCGACCCCGGATGGGACCGGAGCGACCCAGAGGGCGTGGAAAGAGAGCCGGAGGTGCCCACGGAACACACGGAAGACACGGAAAAGGGCAGAGTTTTTCACCACGGATGGCACGGATGAAACGGATAAGACTATCCGTGAAATCTGCGTTATCTGCGGTAAGAATTTGGGATGATCGGAGCTTGAAGGGGACATTTGACGCGGGCGGGAGCGCTTGCACGGTGGAAGCGTGTTCTCCGACGCCTTTGCAGGTTTGCAGAAGCTCATGTTGCCCGACCGCTGGCAGGCGCTGGCGGTGCAGGCGCTGCGGGCGGGGCGTGATGTGATCGTGGATGCGCCGACGGGCGCGGGGAAGACCTACGTGTTCGAGCGGTGGGCGGAGCAGACAAATTTTTCCCGGCGGGCGCTCTTCACGGTGCCGACCCGGGCCCTCGCCAACGACAAGTACGCCGAGTGGACCGCACGGGGTTGGCGGGTGGGGATCACGACGGGCGACCTGTGTGTCGATCCCGGGGCGCCGATCGTGGTGGCGACGCTGGAGGCGGTGCAGGGGCAGATCGGCGCGCGTGCGCTGGGGCCGCCGCGCGCGCCGGCCGCCGACGGGAGCGACGAGCCGTTTCGGCTGCTCGTGGTCGACGAATATCACTGGCTCGCGGACGAGCATCGGGGCAACCACTACGAAGGCGTGATGCTGTCGGCGCCGAAGGAGCTGCAGTTTTTGCTGCTGTCGGGGGCGGTGGCCAACCCGGATGACGTCGCGGCATGGCTGCGGCGGCTCGGCCGGGTGCCGGAGGTGATCGTGCACCGCGAGCGGCCCGTGGAACTGGAGGAGGTGGAGGCGGACGATCTGGTGCACGGGTTGCCGCGGTGTATCGAAGGGTTTTGGGCGCGGCGGGTGGCGGGGGCGTTGCGCGAAGGGATGGGGCCGGTGCTGGTGTTTGCGCCGCACCGGCACGACGCGGTGCGGCTGGCGCGGCAGTTCGCGCGGGAGCTGCCGTTGTCGGAGCCGCTCACGCTGTCCCCGGAACAGGAACAGTTGTGCGGGCCGGCGCTGGCGAAGCTCCTGAAGGCGCGCGTGGCGTATCATCACAGCGGACTTACGTATGCGCAGCGCGCGGGGGTGATCGAGCCGCTGGCGAAGGCCGGGCAATTGCGGGCGGTGGTGGCGACGCTCGGCCTGGCCTCGGGCATCAATTTTTCGCTGCGCTCGGTGTTGATCACGGCGAGCGGTTACCGGCACAACCATTTCGAGCAGGAGATCGAACCGCACGAGCTGTTGCAGATGATCGGGCGGGCGGGGCGGCGCGGACTGGACGATTGCGGCTACGTGCTGGTGAGCAGCAACAGCCCGCGGATGCGGCGGGCGGAGCCGCTGCGGCTGAAGCGGGCGGCGCCGCTGCCGTGGGCGTTTTTTTTGCGGGAGCTGCGCGCGGGGCGCGACGCGGTGGCGGTGGCGGCGCAGGATGCGGGGCGGTTTTTCACGGATGAGCCGGTGGCGCTCGGGGCGGAGGAAACGGCGAAACTCGGGCGCGCGGTGCTGCCGTGCGGGCAGCGCACGGACACGGGGCGGGCGCGGCTGGTGCGGCGCGAGCGCGATCCGTTTCCCGGCTGCAAAGGCTGTGCGCAGCGCGCGGCGTGTCTGGCGATGTCCCCGGAGGCGACCTTGCTGTGGCAGTGGCAGCGCACGGGCGTGCTCGACCGCGACCTGAAGCTCACGGTGCGCGGGGAAATTGTGTCGGTGTTTCTCGGTCCGGAAGGGTTGGCGCTGGCGGCGGCGCTGGAAGACCGGCGTTATCCGCTCGACGATCTCTTGTTCGACGCGGCGAACCTCTTCGCGGGGGACCGGTTTTCCGGGACAAATCCGCGTGGGTTGGGCCGGCTCGCGGGGGTCTGCGAGAAGGCGTATCGGCGGCTGACAATCGACGGCTGGCTGAAGGAAGGCGTGCCGATCCACTATGGCTACGGGGCGAGCGAAGTGGTGCGCGCGCTCGTGGAGGATCACGCGCGCGTGCGCGATGCGCTGGCGGAATGCGAGACGGCGGGGAAGGGCGACATGGACCGGTTGCTGACGGAATGGCGGAGTCTGCTGCGGCAGGTGATCGCGGCGGGACCGCTGGTGGGCGACGGGGCGCCGATGACGGGGCGGGACCACTTTATCGCGGAGCGCTGGGATCATTTCCGGTCGCTGGCGCGGTCATGGCTGCACGAGGCGCGGGCGGATGCGTTGCCGGAGTTGCCGCCGCTGACGGCGGACCAGCGCCGCGTGATCAATCACAGCGTGCTGCGCCCGCCGCGGGTGGCGGCGCCGGGACGGCAGGCGGTGGCGCAGGTCGCGCATGGGCGGTGAGGATGGGCGAGCCGAAAAAAGGCTTTCGGGCTCTTTCGTGGCATGGGTCCAGACGGTAATTTGGCCACGACCCGTGGCCAAATTGCCCGTTGCAGTCGTTTCCGGCGCCAACGCAATTGGGCAATGGCCGTTGCCCAATTGATATCATGGATTCTCTTTCAGACGTTCTTTTAGGTGTTCGGGGTGGCGGCGTTCGTGAACGAGGCCGAGCACGTAGAGCGTGTCCGCTTCAATTTCGTAGTAGAGCATGTAGGGAAACGGTCGGCAGCGTCGGCAGCGAAAACCGTGAGGGCCTACGTGGTCGCCCCCCTCGCCAACGAATTACTGTGCGCACAGCGGATTTGACGCGGTCGTTGAGGTCTTACTCCAGACGAAGTGAAATATCGCGGTATTTGGCAGTCGCGTCGGCCAAATCTTGGCGAAACACACTGCTGAAAACGACCCTCATGCCGGCTCGCCGAACACTGCCTCGAAAGTCAGCCCGGCGTCTTCGCCCGATTTCAGGCGGGCCAAACGTGCCTGTAAGTCCGACGTGATTTCTTCATCACTGCGCGCATCGGCCGTCACGCTTTCCAAGAGCAAGCGAGCCAGCACCGCGCGCTCTTCGGGTGGGAGCGACAGTGCCTCTTCAGCCAGGTAAACGCTCGTGAGGGACATGGGGGCGACCGTAGCGGCGGGACCCTGTTTGGCAAGGGGGCGCTTTGACGCGGCAGGGAAGGATTGCGATTTCCGCCGGCTTGCGCGGTCCGGGGCCCTGGGTTTCATATTATGCATGCTCGATTGGTCGCAGTGCTCGGCCGTGGAAAAGATTCCCGGCAAGGTCAGTGGGGTGTGGTTGTTTGTCGGCACGCGGGTTCCGGTGCGGGCACTGTTCGAAAATATCGAGAGTGGCGCGACGGTGGATGAATTTCTTGAGTGGTTTCCAGGCGTCACTCGCGAGCAAGTGGAAGCAGTGCTTGATCACGCCCAACGGAGTTTGGCAGAAGTTTGAGCAGCCGGAGCCGTGCGCATCCGGCTCGATTGCGGACGATCGATGGGCGGCTGATTCGGCTGCACACCGACTATGTGGTGGCAGCCATGGATGGCCTCGCGTCCGGCGACTACGTCGAGCTGCCGTTTCCACCTATTACGTGAGATGGCGGTCGGACTTTTTGTGGCATTGAGTGTCGGAGGTCGCGCCGGTGCTTGCCTTCGCTTTCCCCCGTCGCGACCCTCCGCTCTTCTTGACCGCATGCTGACCGCCATCACCCGCTCGCTCCGCGATCTCTACCTCAGCGATCCTCGTCCTTGGATGGTTGGCTTCAGCGGCGGCAAGGACAGCACACTGGTGGCTCATTTGATTTATGAGGCGGCCAAATCGATCCCTGCCGCGCAGCGCACGAAGGAAATTCACGTCGTTTGCACAGATATGCGCACCGCGTCGCTTGCCGAGTCAGCGTGCTAGACCACCGCCTGCTTCGATCCATTGTAAGGTGAATGACGACGATGAAAAGACACGCCACTGGCTCGGTCGGTTGACAAATCTTCGGCCTGCAATCGGTCGCGGAAACACGCGCGGTCAGGCACCCCATAAGCCACTGTTATTGCTCTGCCTGATCGACATGGCGGAAACGGGGAGCGGACTCACCGGCCGGACTTTTGTCCGCACGCCCAGCTTGGTTCTGCGCTTCCGCACCTACGGCAACTTCGTCGCCGACCGCTGGCCGACGAAGCTCGATCTGCGACTGCCGTTTTTCCATCTCAGCACCCAAAAATTCTGGGCAGCATTCAATTCGGAGATGCGGCCCGCCACCGGCCCGGACGATTGTGCGGCCTGCGAGCTGGATCGCGACTTCCACGCGTTGCTCGCCGATTCCGACTTTCGGCTGAAGGCACGACTACTCCTGATTTCCCGCTACTTTGAAGCCGCGGAACAGGCTGCATTTTTCGAGAGTTTTGGGTTTTCGCCGCCGAACCTTGGCCCGTCGTTCAGTGAGCAGATCGTCGCCGACGGAATTGAAGCGGCGAAACGGAAAGGTCGGAGTGCTAAATTCCAGATTCGGATCGTAGACGACTACCGCCACGTCTGCGCCTTGACGGGATATCGCTGCATCACGGTGGATGGCGCGAGCGCGGTCGATGCGGCGCACATTGAAAGCTGGGCGGAAACGCAAAATGACGACTTGGCCAACGGCCTCGCGCTCTCAAAGACCGCACACTGGATGTTCGACGAGGGCCTTTGGTCGGTAGACAACGACCTTCGCGTCGTTGTCCACTCCGCTCGCTTCTCAGAAGCCGGATCTGATTCACAACTCCTTCGTGCGTTCGGAGGCCGACATCTTCAGTTCGACCCAAAGGCTTCGTTACGCCCGTGCATGGAATTACTCGACTCGCACCGAAGGAAACATCGCATCTGAAGATTTAGAGCAGCGAGCAGCGGGCTCTAAGAACGGTCGCCTGCTTCGTCATCCGCCAGCTTCTCGCGCGTGGCGGAGCCGGCTTGACTGACATCGTTGGGGCCAGTCAGCGCCTTGAGGCTCTGGAAGAGCAAGTCCGTCGGTGGGATCACGAAATTCGCCAGCAGACGCAGAACATTTCCGCGATCGGTGCTGGCCAGAAACTTCATGAGGCACGCGCCGAGCTGCGCTCAAAGATTACCGAGGCCACCAACGCCCTGGCCGATCTCGACGCTCGCAAAGTCCAACTGGAGGCCCGCCTCACTGAGGTCGTGGGCGAAGAGGCGCGCTGGTCCAAGGCCGTCAACGATGCCGACCGCGGACGGAATCTCGCGGCCCTCGCGAGCGCTTATCGTGACGCGGCCAGCGAGCTCCGCAAACGCGCCTCCGACCGCATGCGCTCGAAACTCGACGAGCTCGTGGGCGATCTCTGGATCGATATCATGGGCCGTAGCCGTGAGTTCAGCGGCATGCGCTTCGATCCCTATTGGAATTGCTCGCTCCTGAGGAAAAACGGCGAAAAGGTTCCGTGGGACGAATTGAACACTTCGGCCGGTCAGCGGCAGGTGCGTCTACTTGCGTTTTACGAGGCCCTGCGCCGTCTCGCCCAATCCGTCCCGCCGCTCGTGGTCGATACCCCGCTCGGTCGCCTCGACAAGGAAGTGCGCGCCGCCGTGCTCGACAAACTTTACCTGAGCGACGACGGGCACCAGTCGATCATCCTCTCGACCAACGCCGAAATCGATCCCGACGGCGAACTCTTTGCCAAGGTCCGCTTCCGCTTTGGCCGCGCCTACACGTTGATTCCGTCCGGCAAACCGGAGAGCGAGGACTATGAGGTCGAAATCGAGGAGAAGTATTTCGATCGGAAAGTCGCCTCATGAACTCCCTCGGCGAACCCATCCACATTTATCTCGCTCACCTCTACGCCGAACTCGCCGGCGCAGCTCCCGATTCGTATGGCCGCATTTAGACCCAGCAAAGACGCCGAGGAATTCATCGAACTCGTCCACGCCCGTGTCGGCGCTGCGACCAAGGCTGTGCTCGGTCGCTCCGCGGTGTGTCTCGCCCTGGCGGAGAAGATTCCCGACGATTTCAAGCCCGCTGCCGCCTTGGGGAAGGACATCAGTTGGGAGGCGCTCGTGGGCGAGCTGGAGCCGGTCTTCAACGCCGCGCTCAACTTCCGCGCCGGCCGCACGCTGACCGAGCCACAACGCCAACAAGAGTTTCGCCGGCACTTCGAATGGGGATGCCGCAAGATGAAGGAAATCTGGGAAAACGAAGCCGGCCGCGACCAAGGCAAGTTTATCGCCGCCCTCCTCCAAGGATCGACGGCAGCGACCGGTGGTGCCGCGCCGTCCGCCTCGACGGACGGGGCCGAGCCAGCTACTCTCGCTCAGGCCGTCGTCGAAACGGAGGTAAAGCTGAAGCTCCTCACCGATGCCGAGCCCTGGAGCCTCAACGGCCCCGGCACGAGCAATGGCCTGCTCGTCGTCTCGGGTGCACCTGGTTCCGGGAAGAGCCAGCTCGCGCTCGATCTTCTCGCGCAACTCTCGCGGCAGGGCGTGCGCTTCGTATTTTTCGATCTCAAGGGCGAGCTGGAGGACGACAAAGCCAACCCGCGCCAGCAGGCGACGCGGAAGAAATTCTTGGAGCAAACGGGTGCGAGCTACGTGCGACTCATTCAGGACGAGCTACCGATCAACCCGCTCTGGCGTGACGGTAACGATGCGATCAACGCGCAGAGCGCCTACGAAATCGCGTCGTTGTTCGGGGCCTTCGTGCCGCAGCTCGGCGCGGTGCAGGTGGGCCAGCTCAACGATGCGTTCCAGGCGATGGCGCAGCCGGATTTCACCAACTGGCTGATCGAGCTGGAGACGCTCGGCGGAACCGGCGTGCACCGCGAGACGCTCAAACGCATCTGCGATGTGAATCTCTTTGCGACGGCGGGCAGTGCCATGCCGCTGGAAAAATGGCTGAGCCGCTCGCTGGTGATCGACTTCAAGTCCTTCGGCAACGACGACGGCACCAAGAGCCTCGCCGTTGCGCTCATCCTGAACCTGCTCATGAAGCGTCTCAACACGCAGCTCGCCCCGAAGAACGGCGTCCAGCCGCTGAAGATGGTGCTCTTCGTGGACGAGGCCCACCTACTCCTTCCGAAGGAAGGCAAGATCGGCCTGCTCGGCTCACTCGCGCGCCAAGGCCGCTCGTGGGGTTTCCCGGTGTGGCTGGCTTCGCAGGATGCAGACGCGTTCGAGACGAAGGGCGACAAAGCCGTCGATTTCGCCGAGCTGGCCGAGTGCGGCATCCACCTCACGCCGCAGACACTCTCGCCTGCCGGTCAGAAGCGCGTGCTGGGTACTCCGCTGACCCGCGACCTGCAGAAAGGCGAAGCCGCCGTGAAGCTCGGCGGGAAACTCAAGATTGGGAAGGCGCGGCAGTATCACCGGGACGGCGGAAAATCATGACTACGACCCCGAAAACTCCCGAAAATAATTTTAAGCGATTTCGGGACTGGCTACAGGAGGAGTTTCGCAAGCCCTCAGGTCACGTCGGCTTCTGGTGCTACTTCTTGGTCGTGGTTCTCCTCGTCGGCGGATTGGGCATTTGGATTTCAGCTATTCGTGACCAGACGTTTGTCAGCGTAGTCGGTAGTTTGCTGACCTTTTTTCCCGCGATAGCAGCGGCATCATGTTTTGAACTTATTCACGCAGATGATCGGCAGCCCGAACCAAAATTTGCCAGAAACGTCGCTATCTTTAGCGCCGCAATTTTAGGCGTCGCTGCTGTGCTTATCACCGCCAATCGGGCAGGATTGCTCTCCTGTATTGTGGGCATTTTGGCGTCGTTATTTGCGCTCGCCCTGTGGTGGTTGGCGAACGCTAACAACCCAACTCTTCGCGATACGCCAACACCCGACGGAGGAAACCCACATGGCCCACCGGCTGGAACCCAAGGTAACTACAACCTATGAGTGCCAGGAAAATCCCCGCCATTCGCGTAAGCCAACCTTTGGGCGAGTTTTATTTGGCCGCCATACCTGCCAACTTCCTGCTCAAAGTTGGTTTTACCAAGCGCCACACTCGTCGAGCCGCAGACGAGTCCGGTGCCGTCGAAGACGATGGCCACCAAAGGAGGCTGGACGAGAAGCGACTCAAGGAAATAGCCCGTTATCTCGAAACCCAGGACGCGGCTCTTCCCAACACGATCATTCTTGCAGCCAACTGCCGACCTGACGGCGAAGCAATGGAGTTGGACGATCCGCATCGATGGCGCATTGCTCCGGGCGATGGGATATCGGTAGAACTTACAATCCCCACTGAGGAACCACTGGCGGCAATAGTGGACGGCCAGCACCGTCTCTTTGGGTTTGAGGCTGTTTCCGAAGAACGGAAAACGATGCCGTTGGCGTGCGCCATTTTCCTTGATTTGCCCATTCCGCAACAGGCCTCGGTTTTCGCCACCATCAACTACAACCAGAAGCCCGTCAGCAAAAGCCAGACCTATGAGCTGTTCGGTTACAACTTGGACGACGAGCCCGCCGAATCGTGGTCGCCGGAAAAACTCGCGGTATTTTTCGCGCGAAAACTGAACGTCGACCCGCAGTCGCCACTTTGCCACCGCATACAGGTGGCGGCGCAAGATGACCGAGTCTTGGATGATGCCGCAAAGGCCCGTGGTGCGGAATGGTCGATTTCCACGGCGACGATAGTTGAGTCGATCATGCGGCTGATTTCGGCGAACCCGAAAGACGACCGTGACCGCCTTCACATGCGCCCGCTAGATAACGGGCGGCATAGACAACTTCTGGGGCTAAGCGACAAGCCGGCCGCTAATATCAAAGCACCAATGAGGGCGCTTTACTTGGAGGTGCGCGACATCGTCATCTACGGCGTCATCCTCAATTACCTTACCGTCGTTGATGAACTATTTTGGCAAAAACCTGAGCCGGGCTTTATCCGAAAAACCATTGGAATTCAGGCGCTGTTTGACGTTCTCACGGTGCTTTTACCCGACCAGCTCGCGTCCAAGGATCTCACCAAAGCCGCGTGGCTAAAGCATCTCGAACCTGCGGCAAAGATTAATTTCGGCGATCGTTTGTTTCACGCCTCCGGCAGCGGGCGGACTCAGGTCAAAAAAGCTCTATTGCTGGCGATTGGTAGACTCTCCCCAGACGAAATCGATCCGTCACTGCGTGCCGACTTTGATCGTGCGTTGGGACACGATGACGCGAGCGGCTCATCAGCCTCGATTAAACCTAAAATCCGCAGTTGAAACGCGATTTTAGGCGCCAGCCTGCGCCGGACTTCCTGTTGGAGAGGGGGGCTCGGGCACGATACATTTCAACTGCGGCGCAGTGGTCCTGATCCATTCGTGGAG
>JBIKOK010000403.1:0-3435 GCA_044358025.1 Opitutaceae bacterium | reverse complement strand
AGACACGGACAACCGCGGCCAGGGACCGATCTACGATCCCGGGGCGGCCTTCGTTCGCAATGCCAATGGCACCTTCGCGCTCGACACGCGTGGCCAGCGCATCCGCAAGGCGGAAGCTGGCACCGCTGGTTCGATCGAGGAAGTGCGTCTGACCCGCCGCGAGCGGGGCAACGAATCGACCGGCAGCTACGACGGCTTCTATCCGAGCATTCATGTCACCGCGACGCCGACCGCCGACTTCGTGTTTCGTTTCGCCTACGCGCGCACCTATGGCCGGCCGAATTTCAGCGAGATCATCCCCAACGTCGTCATCAACGAACGCGACTTGTCCGCGGCGGACCTCGCCAATCCGACAGTGATCCCCGGCACCCTCAACGTGCGGAACCCATCTCTCCACCCTTGGACGGCCGACAACTACGATTTCTCCGTCGAACACTACACAGCCGAAGGCGGCGTAATCTCGGTGGGCGCATTCCAAAAAGACATCCGCGACTTCTTTGCCGATACCGTGCGAGTGGCCAGCGCCGCGGAAATCGCCGAGCTCGGTCTCGATCCGCGCTACGCCGGCTTTCAACTTTCGACGACCATCAACGCCGGTTCCGCGCGGATTCGCGGGATGGAGTTCAGCCTGCGGCAATCACTCCGCCGCCTTGGCCCCTGGGGGCGCTCGTTTTCCGTTTTTGTGAACGGCTCGCGACTGCTCCTGGATGGCAATCAGAACGCGGATTTTTCCGGGTTTGTGCCGAAAAGCGCTTCATGGGGCGTGACGTTCGCGCGCTCGCCGGTGACCGTGATGGCCCGTTGGAACTGGCGCAGCCTGCAGCGCAACGGCGCATTCGCCGCGCTCGGCACCGACTCCTTCAACTACGTGCGCGCCCGCACCCATCTCGATGTCAGCGTCGATTGGCAGGTCCGGCGGAACCTCGCGCTCTTCTTCTCGGCCCGCAACGTCTTCAACGTGCCGAACGAGGCCATGCGCTACGGCTCGCTCACGCCGGCCTACGCTCGCATGTTCATGGTGTCCGAATTTGGGGCGCAGATCACCGCCGGGCTCAAGGGCAGCTTCTAATTTTCGCGATGAACCTACTCCGATTCCTCGTCTTGGTGGCTGCTTTGTCTGTCTACGTCGCCGCAAAGCCGCCGAACATTCTCGTTATCCTCGCCGACGATCTCGGTTACAGCGACATCGGCGTTCATGGAGGTAAGGTTGTGCCCACGCCGCACCTTGACGCGCTCGCAGCGTCCGGGGTGCGCTGCACTAACGGCTATGTTTCCGCGCCGATCTGCGCGCCGTCGCGCGCCGGCTTTATGACCGGCCGCTACCAGACTCATTTCGGTTTTGAGCACAACCCGCGGGTGGGTGACGAAACCAAACTCGGCCTGCCGCCAGAGCAGCGCACGCTCGCAGACCATCTTCGCGGAGCCGGTTACGCCACGGGGCTGGTGGGGAAGTGGCACCTGGGATTTAGTTCCGCCTATGTGCCGCAAGCGCGGGGGTTCGACGACTACTTCGGCTTTCTGGTGGCGATGCATAATTTTATTCTGCAACGGGACGCTCAGCCACGATTCGAGGCCGCCTATTCCCGCAACATGATTTACCGGGGCCGCGATCTGCAGAAAAACGACGGCTATACCACCGACCTCTTTACCGATGAGGCCATGGCGTTCATGGCCCGCCACACGGACCGGCCCTGGTTTCTCTACCTGGCCTATAACGCCGTGCACACGCCGTTGGAGATTTTGAAAAAATATGGCGATCGTGTCCCCGCCTCGATTACGGACCCGGAACGCCGGGGTTATCTCTCCCTGCTCATCGGGCTAGATGACAACATCGGGCGGCTCACGACTCACCTGCGGGAAACTGGACGGGACCAGGACACGTTGATTTTTTTCTTCAGCGACAACGGTGGCGCCGGCAAGAAGCCCTTTCTCTCCTACAACACCGGCCGAAACGCCCCGCTGCGCGGAGACAAGGGCCAGCTTCTCGAAGGCGGAACGCGCGTTCCCTTTTTCGTCTCGTGGCCCGGCAAATTGCCCGCGGGAAAAATTTACCACGCGCCCGTGATCTCCCTCGACATTGCCGCCACCGCCCTCGCGGCGGCCGGTGGGGCTGCGCCGGCGAATCTCGACGGGGTCGACCTGCGACCCCACCTCACGGGCGAGAAATCCGAGCCTCCGCATACGGCGCTCTACTGGCGCCTTGGTCCGCAAAAAGCCATCCGCCAAGGTCGCTGGAAGCTCGTGGATTGGCGCGACTTCACCGCTAAGAAACAAAGCGGCTGGCAGCTCTACGATCTGCACCAAGACGTGAGTGAGAACGACGATCTCGCCGCCAAGAATCCCGCGGTGGTGGCCGAACTTTCTCAGGCATGGGACCGCTGGAACGCCAAAAATATCGCGCCACTCTGGCAGGGCAGTTCGACCGAGGATCCGAGCGCTCCCGAATTCCGGCCGCTGCAGAAGAAATAACTGCCTTCCGGTGTATCATGGAAAACACCAACCCGCTCACGCGCCGCCAGTTCATCGGACAAAACGCCGCAACGATCGCCCTCGCTGCCGCGCCGCTTGCGCTGCCCGGCCTCATGCCGGCGCAGAGCGAAGCTCCGGCGAAAAAGCTGCGCATCGGCATCGCGGGCGGGCGGTTTGGGGCGATGTTTTACTGGCACGAGCATCCCGGTTGCACGGTGGCGGGCGTAGCCGACTTGATACCGCAACGCCGCGAGAACCTGATGAAGGTTTACGGGTGCGCTAAGTCCTATCGGTCGCTGGAGGAAATGGTGAAAGACCCGAGCCTCGACGCCATCGGGGTGTTCACGGATGGCCCAAAACATTTTGAGCACGTCATGCTCGTGCTGTCCCACGGGAAGCATGTGATTTCCGCGACGCCCGCCGTGATGGCGACCACTGCGGCCGAAGCTTTGGATCAGGCCGCACAAATGTTCGCGAAGGTGAAGCAGACGGGCCTGACCTACATGATGGCTGCGACTTCGTTTTGGCAGCAGCGTATGATCTCGGCGCGGAAGTTATATGCGGAGGGTGCGCTCGGCCAAATCACCTACTGCGAATCAGACTATTTGCATTCGGGGCTGCGAATTTTGTTTGGCACGGCGGCGAACCCGACGTGGCTCTACGGCCTACCGCCGATGTTCTATCCGACTCAATGCACCGCGCATCTTGTCGGCCTGACCGGCGAGCGCCTGGTCGAGGTGACCTGCACCGGCTGGGGAAACAACGATCCTGTCCTCCGCAAAAACGCGTTTGCCGACAATCCGTTCTGGAATGAGACCGCGATGTTTCGCAGCGACCGGGGCACGCCGTTTCGGGTGCGGGTCTGGTGGGAGGGGCCGGTGGAGAACGGCACAACGGCCAGCTGGTTCGGCACGAAGATGTCCCTGAACGCGCAAGGTGAAATCTGGACTCTCGCGAGCGAGCCGG
>JBIKOK010000402.1:0-3437 GCA_044358025.1 Opitutaceae bacterium | reverse complement strand
ACGATGTCGCCGGCTTCGTCGGAGAGATCGCGGGCGAGCGCGGGATCGGACACGGCAAAGATGAGGTGGCCGAGGGCATCGCAGCGGGTGCGGCGGGCGAGGAGGGAAAGCTCGGCGGCGGCCGGGTGGGCGCGGGGCAGGTCGTCGAGGGCGAGGAGATCGAGCGACTGCGTGGTGGCGTCGCGGACGGCGGTGTAACGGCCCGGGGCCGCGCCGAATTCGAGGAGCGTGGTCGCGAGGTTGGTCCAGGCGCCGGCGAGGTTGAGGCGGTGGTTGAACGCGGACTCGGGGGACGTGGTGGGGGAGGGATGGAGCGGGAGGGCCGCGAGAACGGCGAGGGCGGCGCGATGGGAGTCGACGGCGGCGGCGAGCGTATCGGGTGTGGCCTGACGGTGGAGGGCGTGGCCGCGGTTGATCCAGGCGGCGCCGAGGGTGTTTTGCGCGGCCGGTTCGGCGGCGAAGTCGGACGAGGCGAGGAGCGCGATCGCGGCGTCGTAGGCGGGGACGGAGGCGGCGAGGGTGGCGGGGGTGGCGATTTTTTGGAGGGCGTTGCCGTGATTGAGGTGGGCGAGGGCAAGGTCGCGGCGGAGGCCGAGGTCGGTCGAAGGGCGGGCGCGGAGCAGGGTGATCGCGCACTCGTAGGCGCGCGCCGCCGAAGCGAGCGCTTCGGGTGTAGCCTCCGCTTCGAGGGATTGGGCGCGGGTGAGCCACGCGGCGGCATCGGGAGGAGTGGCGGAGTCGGGCGACGGCATGAGGGTGGTTGACGGTTGGGAAAGGGGCGGCGACGTCAACGCGGGCGCGGAGGAAAATTTCGGGAGCCCGATGGGGGCGGCCGGGAGTTGCGCGGAGCCGGGAGCCGAATCGTGGTGTGATCTCCGGGCGCGAAACGGCTGCGCGGGCCGATGCCGAGCCGGCAAGTTTTCAGAGCAGGACAGTCTCAGGACTGATCGGCCGGCCGAAGGTCACGGGGCGGCGGCGGCGGGAGGCCGCGTTCAGTCGAGGTTGAGGTCGTAGGTTTCGAGGAGCGCAATGCCGGTCGCGTCGCCGACGCCGCGAATGACGAGCGAATAGGCGCCGGGCGGCAGGGTGACCATGAGGGCGGCGTCTGTGGAGGCGGGGGTCCACGCGACGGCGCCGGCCCGGGCGGCCGCGGCCGCGAGGGCGGAGGCGTTGACCGGGTCGTCGCTCCAGTTGTCGTTGGTGGCGACGAGACGGTTGGTGCCGTCATAGAGTTCAAGGATGGGGTCGGAAAGGGGGTCGGCGACGCCGAAGGTGGCGAGGGAGGGACCGTTGGCGCGGAGGAGGAGGGTTTTGGCCACGGTGCCGGACACGACGAAGCCGGCGATCTGCAGGGCGCTGCCCACGCCGACGTAGCCGCGGATCGAGAGATTGGTCATCTTGGGATTGGTCACCGCCGGGGCCGAGGCGAAAAGGCCGCGCATGCGGGTCAGGACTGGGGCCGACAGCTCGGGCGGGGCGAGGAAGGTACCATGTATCGGGGTGACGGTGACGATGTTGCCCTCGGCGAAGACGGTGCTTTCGCTGGCGGGACCGGAGCCCTGATGGGTAAACGCGACGCGATAGGAGGCGGCGGTGCGGCGAGGGTCGAGGGTAGGAACGTTGATGTTCAGGCCGATGCCGGCGGGCAGGGCGACTTTGCCGTTGTGGTCGAGGGCCGCGAGCAGGCGCAGGGTGATGGCGGCGAGGAGCGGAGCGGTGAGCGGGTTGCCGTCGGCGCCGCTGACGGCGAGCGCGGGCACGCCCCGGTTCAGCGCGGTGATCGCGGCGCCGACGGTGCCGGAGCGCGGGGTGATGATGCCGAGATTGTGGCCGATGTTCGGTCCGGAAATCACGACATCGGGTGCCGCGCCCCATGTGGCCGGTGCCAGCACATCGATGCCGTAGCGGGCGGCCGTGGCCGGAAAACCGTCCACGTAGTATTGGTCGTCGGCGAGGGTGGTGGGGCCGACGGCGGGGGAACCCGCGGCGATCGTCCGGCCGGGCGAAGGCGCGCCGGTGCGCGCGCCCTCCGGAACCGAGCCTAATTGGGCGGACGTGCCGCTTTGATCGGAATAGGGCGCGCTCAAAATCACCTCGTGGCCCGCGGTCTTGAGCGCGGCAAACAGGGCCTGGAGGTTTTTCGCTTCGAAGCCGTCGTCGTTGGTGACGACGATGCGCAGGGCGAACGCGGATACGGCGGCGGATCCAGCCAAGAGGGCGCAGGCGCAGCGGACCAACCGGGCCGCGGGGCGGCCGACGGGAAACCGGATGCTCATGCGCGGAGACTGGCAGGGGCGGTGCGGTGCGACAATGCCCCGGCGCACGAGAGTAGGTCGCGATGCCGGGCCGTGAAGCGCAGGTAATGCCGCCCCGGAGCCGTGCAGCGCAGCGGCTGACCACGCGGGAGACGGGGAGGAGGGCGGCGGAGTGGCGCGTGGAGGCGATTTCGAGTTCGAGCCGAAAGGTGCGACTTGGGTTCGGCAGTGGGTCGGGAACGGGGGAGGAGGTGGGGGCACGCCAGTCGGCGCCGCTGAAGACGAGTTCGCCATCGAGCTGATCGCCGCGGGCGAGGCCGGACGCGTCGGTGTGGTTGATCCGGAGTCACGACTGGGCGGATTTGCCGCTGCCGTTGGCGTTGAGTTGGAGGGTGGGGCCGCGGTCGCCGAGGCGGAGGCGCACGGTCTGACCGTTGACGGCGAAATCGTCGGGGGCGCCCATGTCGCCGCGGTTCAGACAAGCTTCAGCGCGATCGCTGCGGATCGAATGAGGGGCGGCGGGCAGACCGAGAAATGCCTCGGCGGGCGCACGACTGACGCCGACCGCGGCGCGCGGCAGCACGGTGAGGCGCGGGATGGGGGAGGGCGCGGATGGTGTCGGACGCTTCGGTGGCGGGGAATTAACGGAGCTTGGTGCGGGAGCGGTGCGCGACGGCAAGGACGGCGGGAGGGTGAAGCCGCACCGATCGTCGCGGCCGGACGGGGCGAAATCCCACGGGCCGATTTCGGCGGCGACGGAGGCGCGGCGGGTTTTGAGCGGACCGGGCGCGGGGCCGAAGAAGGTGCTGCCGGTGTCCCCCGTTCCCACTGTTACGGCGGGATGGATGATGCGCGGTTCGTCGCCGCTGGCGGCCGGCGTGCGCAGGGCAGGACGGAGCTAGCCACGGCGAAAGCGCGGGCGAGGAAAACGGCCTGGCGCGGGCGCGGCGCGGGCCTGGAAAAACACGGCAGCGGCGGAAATTCGGTCGCAAGGCCGTGCCTCGCCCGGATATTTCCCGCCCAACTGGATCAAACCGATTTCACAGCGAACCCGGAGCCCAGGCCACAGAGCTCACAGAGCGAACAAGGTGTTTGGCTCGAATGGCGCTTAGATAAGGCGCAAAACTTTCTTATTCAGGGGGGTGCGTCGTTCCGTGTCAGGAAACTTGGCGCGCATGATTT
>JBIKOK010000209.1:0-11776 GCA_044358025.1 Opitutaceae bacterium | reverse complement strand
GGGCGGCGAGCCGGCGGTCGTGCCGGGTCGGAGCGCGGAGAGCCCGCTCGTCCGCTACGTCGCCGGTCTCGAGGAAGACATGCAGATGCCGCCAGCCGGCAAAGGCGACCCGCTGACGCCCGCGCAGATCGGCATTTTGCGCGCGTGGATCGATCAGGGAGCCGTGTGGCCGGACCACGCGAGCGCGACCGTCGCGGACGCCACCGACTTCTGGTCGCTGCGTCCGATCCGGCGGCCCGCTGTGCCGGCCGCCGGTTTCAAAAGCGACAACGCCATCGACGCCTTCCTTGCCGCCAAGCGCGCGGAGAAGAATCTCCCAGGCTCGCCCGAAGCGGACCGCCGCACGCTCCTCCGCCGCGCTGCGATCACGTTGACGGGGCTGCCGCCCACCCCGGAAGAGACGGAGGACTTCATCCGCGAAACCGATCCGCTTGCTTTCGAGAAGCGGGTCGACCGCCTGCTCGCCTCGCCCCGCTTCGGCGAGCGCTGGGCGCAGTTCTGGCTCGATGTCGTGCGCTGGTCCGAGACCAACGGCTCCGAGTCCAACCTCTACCGCAGGAACGCGTGGCCGTACCGGGACTACGTCATCCGTGCGTTCAACTCGGACCTGCCCTTCGACCGTTTCATCCGCGAACAGATCGCCGGCGACGCCTTCGGCGTGGACGAGGCGACGGCGTTTCTGGTCTCCGGAGGATTCGTCCATGCCGCGACGGTGGGCCGCGAGGTGCCGGCGATTCGGCAGGCGCGAGCCGACCGTCT
This sequence comes from Opitutaceae bacterium, assembly GCA_044358025.1. Lineage (GTDB taxonomy): Bacteria > Verrucomicrobiota > Verrucomicrobiia > Opitutales > Opitutaceae > GAS368. Next base: position 11,017 of record JBIKOK010000209.1, on the reverse strand, counting down.
CGACGAGACGATTCAGTCGGTGAGCACCGCGTTGCTCGGCATGACGATGGCGTGTGCGCGCTGCCACAACCACAAGTTCGACCCGATTCCGCAGAAGGACTACTACGCGCTCGCGGCGGTGTTTCAGGGCCTCGAATACGGCCATCGCCCGTGGCGCAACCAGCCCGATGCCGCCGTGCAGGCCACCCGCGCCGAGTCCCTGCGGAAACAACTCGACACCGTGCGCGCCGAGCTGCGCGCCGTGGCGCCGGCGTGGACCGAGGAGTGGCCCGATCACCTGGAGACGCGCTTCCCGCCCGTGCGCACCCGCGCCGTGCGGATGACGTTCCCCCGGCAAGCCATCGCGGTGGTCGAGGAGTGCCAGATCTTCGGCGCGGCCACCGGGGAAAAGAACCTCGCCCTTGCGGCGGGCGGGGCCACGGCCCGCTCGTTCAAGCCCGCCGAGACGCTCATGCGCGAAATCGCGAACGTGATCGACGGGAGGTTTGGCCAGACCTTCGCGTGGCGGACCCGCGAGAGTTCCGAGAAGCCCGATCCGTCCGCCCCGGCCCCGTGGTTCGAGATCGAACTGCCCGCCGAGGCCGTCATCGACCGCATTGGCCTCAGTTCCGATCGCGAGGCCCTCGCGTACACCGACTATCTCATCGAGCCCGGCAGAGGCACCGCCTCCGGGCCGAGAAAATACCGCGTCGAGGTGCGCGACGCGGATGGCACGTGGCGCGAAGTCGCCGCGGCCGATCTCCCGACCAAAGGCGCCGTCGCGGGCCAGGCCGCCGCAACGCCCCCCGCCCCCGCAGCGCCGGCGAACGAGGCCACGCGCGCGCTGCTCGCCCGGCTCCACGAGCTCCTGCGCGACTACAACGAGGCGCTGCCGCCGCCGGTGTTTGCCGGCTACTTCATCCCGCCCGTGAAGACGCATCTGCTCGGCCGGGGCGACCCGATGGCGCCGCGCGAGGAAGTCGCGCCCAACGGCCTCACCGCGCTCAAGGCCGATCTCCAACTCGGGGCGGACACGCCCGATCAGGAGCGCCGTCTCGCCTTCGCCACGTGGCTGGCCGACCCCCGGCGAAATCCGCTCACCCCCCGCGTGCTCGCCAACCGGCTCTGGTTGCATGTCTTCGGCCGGGGCATCGTCGATACGCCCGGCGATTTCGGGAATGCCGGCGCGCCGCCGAGCCACCCGGAGTTGCTCGACTGGCTGGCCTCGGAATTTGTCGACGGCGGCTGGTCCGCGAAGAAAACGATCCGGCTGCTCGTCACCTCTGCGGCGTTTCGCCAGTCGAGCGCGCCGAATCCCGCCGCCGAGAAAATCGACGCGGAGGCGCGGCTGCTCTGGCGGTTCCCGCCGCGCCGGGTGGAGGCCGAAGTGCTGCGCGACGCGACCCTCGCCGTCGCGGGCACGCTCGGTCTCAAGATGGGCGGTCCGGGTTTCCGCATCCACGCCGACAAGAAGCGCTACGAAGGCTGGAAGGTCGTCGACAACGCCGGCCCTGCCACGTGGCGCCGCATGGTTTATCAGGAAAGCATGCGCGGCATCGACGACCGGATGTTCACGGCGTTCGACCGGCCGGAGTGCGGCCAGGTGACGCCGAAGCGCACCGTCTCCACCACGCCGTTGCAGGCCCTCAACCTCTTCAACGGCGACTTTATCCTCACGCAGGCGGAGAAATTTGCGGAGCGCGTGCACCGCGAGGCCGGCGCCGACGCCGTCGCGCAGATCCGGCGGGCCTTTCTGCTCGCGTTCGGCCGCGCGCCCACCGCCGGCGAGGTGCGCGCGGCGCAGTCCCTCGTCGCGCAGGACGGTTTGCCCGCGCTGGGCCGCGTGCTCCTCAACGCCAACGAATTCGCCTTCCTTGAATGAAGCCCCCCGCCCACGCCCACGGCCCTGCGCTCTCTCCCTCCCAGTTCGGCCCGCGCCTGCTGGATCGCCGCGATTTTCTCCGCACCGCCGGTGGTGCGGCCGGCAGCATCGGGCTGCTGCGGCTGCTGGCCGGCGACAACCTGCTCGCCGCCCCCGCCGTCGGTTCGGTGCGTCCGAGAATCGATCCCGACCGACCCTACGCGCCGCGCGTGCCGCACTTCGAACCGAAGGCGAAGCAGGTGCTCGTAATCTTCTGTGTGGGCGCTGTGAGCCACGTCGACACCTTCGACTACAAGCCCGACCTCTTCAAATACGACGGCCAGAAGCCGCCCGGGATCCCGGCGGTCACGTTTGAGGGGCCCACCGGCAATATTGCGAAGCCGCGCTGGGCCTTCAAACCCCGCGGCCAGAGCGGGAAGATGGTATCGGAGCTTCTGCCCAAGCTGGCCGAACTCGCGGACGACATGTGCTTCGTTCACTCGCTGACGAGCATGACGAGCGCGCACCCGCAGGGGGAAAACTTCCTGAACACCGGCTTCACGCTCGAGGGTTTTCCTTCGCTCGGCGCTTGGGTGACCTACGCACTCGGCACGGCGAACCAGCAACTGCCTGCGTTCGTCGCGATCAACGACCCCCGCGGCAAACCCCGCTCGGGAAAAAACAACTGGGGCTCGGGCTTTTTACCGGCTGCGTTTCAAGGGACTGATTTCGGCGCGGCGCGTCCGCCCGCCAATCTCGTCCGCCCTGACCGCATCTCGGCCGAAGCCGACCGGCGCGCGAAGGATCTGCTCGAGGCCTTCAACGCCGAGCACGCGCGGAAATTTCCCGGGGACACCGATCTCGCCGCACGCATCGCCAGCTACGAACTCGCCGGCCGCATGCAACTGTCGATTCCCGACGTGACCGATTTGAAGTCCGAGCCCGAGCACGTGCACACACTCTACGGCACCGACACCGGCAGCGATCTGAAGAAGGACTACGCGAAAAACTGCATCCTCGCCCGGCGCCTGCTCGAGCGCGGCGTGCGCGTGGTGCAGCTCTTCAACGGCTCCGACGCCCAGGCGAACGGCATCAGCAATTGGGACTCGCATGCCGACATCGAGCGCACCCACGCCATGCAGGCTGAGATCTTCGACCAGCCCACCGCCGCACTCCTCGCCGACATGAAACAGCGCGGTCTGCTGAAAGACACGCTCGTCGTGTGGTGTACCGAATTCGGCCGCATGCCTTTCCTGCAGGCCAACGGCACCGGCCGCGACCACAACCCCGACGCGTTCACGTGTTTTCTCATGGGCGCGGGCGTCAAAGCCGGCACCAGTTTCGGTGCGAGTGACGACTTCGGTTTCAAGGCCGTGCAGGACGCCTCCACGCTCTACGATTTCAACGCCACGATCCTCCATCTGCTGGGCTTGGACCACGAGCGTCTCACCTACTACAACAACGGCATCGAACGCCGCCTCACCAGCGTCCACGGCCACGTTTTGAAAAAAATGCTCGCATGAAGACGTCCGCCATTTTTTTCGCATTCACCCTGCTCTCACCCGCGACCGCGCGCGCGGCCGATCGGCCCAACGTCCTGTTCATTGCCGTCGACGACCTCCGGCCGGAATTGGGCACCTACGGTGCCGGGCACATCCAGAGCCCGCACATCGACCGGCTCGCGGCGACCGGCGTGCGCTTTGATCGCGCCTACGTCCAGTATGCGATCTGCGGGCCGTCACGCGCCTCGATGCTCACCGGCCTTCGCCCGCGCACGCTCAAGATCGAGCACATCGACACCTTCTTTCGCGACACCGTGCCGGAGGTCGTCACGTTGCCGCAGCTCTTTAAACAGCATGGGTATCACACGAGCTACGTCGGCAAGGTTTTTCACGGCAACCAGACGGATGACGCCAACTCGTGGACGCGCCGGCGCGTCGGCGCCGGCGGGCCGGGTGGCGGCGGCTATCAACTGCCTGCCAGCCAGGCCATCGTGAAGCAACGCCGCGAGGCCGCGCTCGTGCAGTTCGGCACGGTCGAAGGCGGGATGGCCGGAGGCCCGGCGTGGGAAGCGGCCGACCGACCCGACAACGCCTACGCCGACGGCCAGACCGCCGATGTCGCGGTCGCCGCATTGCGCGAGCTGAAGGGCACGCCCTTCTTCCTCGGCGTCGGCTTCGTCAAGCCGCACCTGCCCTTCGTTGCGCCCCAAAAATATTTCGACCTCTACGATCCGGCGACCCTGCCGCTCGCGCCGACGCCCGAGCCGCCGCAGGGCGCTCCGGCGATCGCGCGGCACAGTTCGTTCGAACTGCGCACCCGCACCGGCGTGCCGACCGCCGGGCCGATCGACGAGGCGACGGCGCGCCAACTGCTCCACGCCTACGCGGCCTGCGTGAGCTTCATCGACGCCCAGGTCGGACGCATCCTCGCGGAGCTCGACGCGCTCGGCCTCAGCGACAACACCATCGTTGTGCTCTGGGGCGATCACGGCTGGCACCTCGGCGAATACGGCATCTGGGGCAAAGCGACGAATTACGAGGTCGGCACGCGGGTGCCCCTCATCATCCGTGCGCCCGGGTTGGCGGGCAACGGACGCGCGACGGCGGCGATTGTCGAGTCGCTCGACATTTATCCCACGCTCTGCGCGCTGGCCGGACTGCCGGCGCCCCAGGCGATTGAAGGCGAGAGCCTGGTGCCGGTGTTGAAGGATCCGCGGACGCGTGGAAAAAATTATGCTCTCAGCGAATTCCCTTCGCCTGCCTTGCGCGAGTGGGCGGCGCGCCCGCTCTCGCCCTCGATGCGCCAGACGCTCTTCGGTCCGCTGATCGAGCGGGTAGAGGCGACGCTCGCGCGCGAACACGGCGCCCGCTACGATCGAAAGACCTTCGAGGATCAGGTGAAGGGCTACAGTATCCGCGCGGATCGCCACCGCTGCACCGTGTGGATCGATCGCCGTCAGCCCGACGGCGAGCCGCTGGCCGTCGAGCTCTACGACCACGCGGTCGATCCGGGGGAAACGCGGAACCTGGCCGCCCAGCCGGAACACCGCGCGACGGTGGCGCGCCTCCGCGCGCTCCTGCGCCTTGAAGCGGTTCCGGCCCGGGCGGCGCGCTGACCGGCCCCAGGGTTCGCCCCAGCCCTGCGTACCGGCGAGCATGAGGGCCGGGAGCAGGGGAGACGTGAGCGCATGGCGTCGCGCGAGCCGCGCGCGGCTACTTCTTGTTCTTCCTGGGGGAGGAGGCGGATTTTGGGAGGAGCGGGGCTTTGCGATCCCAGCTGACGGTGCGGTCGAAGAGCACGGCGTAGGGTTCGTAGCCGTGGCCGCGAAACGCACCCGGGCCGATGCGCGCGACCTCGGTGTCGTAGGCGCGGCGCAGGTCGGCGAGGCGCGCGGCGTGACGCGGGTCGGCGGCGACGTTCTTCATTTCGTAAGGATCGGCGGAAAGGTCGAAGAGTTCGTCGGTGGGCGTGAGGCCGTCGCCGCCGAAATACCAGTGGATGTATTTCCAACCGGGCGCGACGATCGCGAGCGATTGGGCGGAGGGTACGCCCCAGAAATTGAACAGCGGCAGGTGGTCGCGCACGCGGCCGGCGGGAGCGGTGAGCAGCGGCGCGAGGTTGCGGCCGTCGAGGTCGGCGGGTGCGGGCACGCCGGCGAGGGCGAAGATCGTCGCGGCCATGTCGACGTTGGCGGAGAGCGCGGTGCTGACGGCGCCGGCGTGGGCGCGCGGGAGGCGCGGGTCGAGGATGATGAGGGGCGACTTCGCGGCTTCCTCGTAGGGCAGCACCTTGTCGCCGAAGCCGTGCGCGCCGGCGCTGTAGCCGTTGTCGGAGGTGAAAATGATCACTGTGTTGTCGGCCAACCCCTCGCGCGCGAGCGCCTCGCGGATCAGGCCGACGGCGGCGTCGACGCCGGTGATGAGCGCGTAGTAGAGCGCGGTGGAGCGGTCGTAGTCGGTGATCCATTCGCGGTAGCCGGTGGCGGCGCGGCTGGTGCGTGCCTGGGCGGAGAGGTGGCGGCCGTGCTCGACGCCGTAGTTGGGCGGGCGCGCGAAGGTGCGGCCCGCGTAGTGCGCGAGGTCGGCGGGGTCGGGGGTGAACGGGAGGTGCGGGGCCTTGAAGCTGATCGAGAGGCAGAACGGTTTGCCGCTGGCCTGGGCGTCGCGGAAAAAATCCGCGGCCCAGGCGGCGTAGGCGCGGGAACTGTGCGGGTGCGGCGCGGCGTAGCGGGCGATGCCGGCGTTTTTCTCGGTCTCGTAGAACGTCTGGCCGGGCCCGCCGGCCCAGCGGTCGAAGAACGGTGCGAACGCTTCGAACGTCTCGCCCTTGAGGTCGAAGCCGATCTTGCCGGCGAAGCCGGTGAAGTAGCCGGCGGCGCGCAGGCGCGCGGCGTAGGAGTCGTTGAGCACGCGGCGCTCGAGATCGCCGTGGTCAAAGTTGCAGCCGTGGCGGTATTCGTAGAGGCCGGTGAGCACGTTCACCCGGCTGGCCATGCAGATGGACGTGGTGTTGTAGTGATTGGTGAAGCGGACGCCCTCGCGCGCGAGGCGGTCGAGGTGGGGGGTGTGGACGTCGGCGTTGCCGTAGCAGCCGACGGCGCGGGCGGTCTGGTCGTCGGAAAAGAGGAAGACGAGGTTGGGCCTTGCCGCGGGCGCGGCGGTGAGAGCGGGCGCGGCAACCGCGAGGAAGACGGTGGCGATGGGGAGGAGGCGGCGGAGTGACGGGCAGCGAAACATGGGCGGAGGTTCGGGGGAGGATCGGACGAGAGCAGCGGCCGGCGTTGGCCGACGGCGCGGGCGAGGGGTGGAAGCGAGCGGGTCGGCGGACGGGTCAGGGCGGAGGGTGCAACACGGTGATGCCGCGGGACAGGGAAAAAACGGTGCGGGCTTCGGCGGGGGTGAGCTCGCGGTCGAAGACGGCGACGTCGTCGATGAGGCCGGTGTAGTTGAGGCCGAGGGTGAGGGCGCTTTGGGCGGCGTCCCAGTTGAACGTGTGCGTCCAGCCGGCGGCGGTGCCGGCGGGCTCGCCGTCGAGGTAGAGCGTGCCGCGGCCGTCGGGTTGGCCGGAGTTGAGATTGGCGAACGTGATGAGGACGTGGGTCCAGCGTTCGCGGGAAAACACGGGGCGGCGCACGAAGACCATGGGGCGCTCGGCGTCGGTCATTTCCTCCAGTTTCTTGTTTTGGGGATTCCAGAATTTCGTGACGGGAAAAATGCCGGAGCGAAAATGGCGCGGGGCGTGGTCCTTGGTGAATTCGATGAAGAGGGCGCCTTCGGACCATTTTTGGCCGACGAATTGGAACGGGTCGCAGTAGCCGGGGGCGAGGTCGCGGTCGGGGTCGAGTTTCAGCCAGAGGGAAACGCTGCCGGCCCAGGCGCCGGAGCGGTAGCCGAGATTTTCGGGGCCGCGGTAGAAAACCTGTTGTTTGGTTTGGCCGCGGAATTCGAGGGCGCCGCCGTGGCGGCCGGCGGCGGGAACGAGGCGGACGAATTCTTCGGCCGGCAGGCCGGGCTTAGCGGCGGGGCGCTTGCCGCTGTCGAGGGCGGTGTAGACGCGGCGGTCGCCGCGCGCGAAATCGGCGTCGGCGGAGGTGTCGAAGGAGGCGTGGAAGGTAAGCGCGGAGCGGAGAGGCTCGATTCGCGGGTTTTGATTTTCGGTTTCGGCGGCGCGCGGAGTGGGGCAGGTCGCAACGAAGGCGAGCGCGAGGGCGGCGAGGAGCGTGAGCGGGCGCATGGCGGCGGTCGGAGGCGGAGGAGGTCGTGGCGGACTCAGAGGCGGAGGAAGAGTTTGCGGCGCCACAGCCACCAGCAGACGAGCCAGAAGGTGAGGCCGACGGCGATGCCGCGGAGGGTGGGTTCCCAGAGGGGACCGGCGGCGAGAAAGATGTTTTGTCCGAGGTGCGAGCGCCAGAGGGCGGCGGTCCAGGGTTTGAGCAACTGGCTCAGACAGTAGAGCGCGAGGGAGTTGGCGCCGGCGATGACGAAGACCTGCGTCCAGCGCGTCCAACCGCGGATCTCCGTCATCCCGTAAAATGCGGCGAGCAGGAGCAGGCACCAGCCGGTGGAGAGGAGGCCGAAGGACGGGGTCCAGAGGCGTTTGACGGCGGGGATGAGGCCGAGGGCGTCGAGGCCGTAGCCGGCGATGAGGCCGGCGATACCGGCGAGCAGGAGGCCGCGGAGTTTTCGGGCAGGCGCGCCGGTGCCACGGAGCCACTCGCCGGCCATGAGGCCGAAGATCATGGTGGCGAGGTTGGGGATGAAGTTGAGCGTCTGGTAACCGCCGACGTTGAAGACGAAGGGCTGGGCGCGGGGAAAGAGATTGAGGAACCAGACGTCGAAGGCGTGGAAGACGTTGGCGTTTTTGTGCCACGCGGCGGCGAGATGCGCCTCGTGTTGTGCGGACCACGCGGCGGTGACGCCGGCGCCGGGAGCGGGGCTGCCGCCGTGGAGGACGAAGGCGAGCCAGGTGAGGCCGAGTGCGGCGGTGGCGGCGAGGGCTTGGACGCGGTAACCGCGATTCCAGCACAGGAAGAGGAAGGGGTAGCCGAGGCCGATTTGGGCGAGGACGTTGGTGAAGACCCACGCGGTGGGCTGGCCGTTGCTGGTGGAGAGAAAGACGGCGAGCGCGAGGAGGAGGAGGGCGCGCACGCAGGCGTGGCGGAACATCTGCGCGGTGGTGTGGCCGTCGCGTTGGCGGCGGATGTAGGAGTAGGCCATCGCCATGCCGACCATGAAGGTGAAGGCGGGCATGATGAGATCCCAGAAACTGCAGCCGACCCACGCACCGTGTTCCCACTGAGTGTAGACGGCGTTCCAAAACGCGGAGTCGGGTGTGACCTTGAGGTGGAGCGACGCGGTGCCGGCGAGGCCGAAGCCGCCGAAGGCGAGACACACCATGATAAAGCCGCGGTAGGCATCGAGGCAGACGAGACGGGCGCCGGGGGTCGGCGCGGGGGAAGCGGGCGAGAGGGGCATCGGCGGGGGGTGGGCGCGAAGGTCAGCGGGCGGGGTGCGCGGCGGGTTATCAAGCTTGAATTCGTCCGGTGGCGCGAGGAAGACGGGGCGTGAAGCCCCGGCCCCATCGGAAAGCGCGTTGGGGTCAACGCGCTCCACCTCGATCCAGTGCGGTGGAAAGCGCGTTGGGGTCAACGCGCTCCACCTTGATCCGGTGCGGTGGTCCGAATCAGAAGGTGCCCTTGACGCCGAAGGACCATTGGGCGCCGGAGGAGTTGGTCGAACTGCGGCGGGCGGAGAGGGGACAGCGGGCGAAGGGGGCCCGCCGCCCGTTCATGGCCCGCCCGGATGACGCCCCGTGCGCTCAGCCGCTGAGGCAGCGCAGCGGTTGGGTGGGCTGCTCGCGCGCGACCTGGACAACCGGCCGTGCGGGGATTCGTCCGGTCGGCGTGACTGTCACTGGCCCAGGGCAAACAGCTTCGTGCCCGTGCGGACGAAGAGGTTGCCTTGGGAAATCGCGATGCTGGAGCGGTGGCGCGTGGCGTCGCCGTCGTCTTTGAAATTCGCGGTGTGGAGCAGCTTGAACTCGCTGCCGCCGGCCTGGATCACGGACACGTCGGCGTTGAAATTCATCACGTAGATTTTGCCGTCCGCAGCGGTGGGCGAGCATTGGTAGTCGGACTTGCTGCCGAGATCGCCGCTCCACACGACCGCGCCGTCGGCCGGGTTCACGCAGTAGAGTTTCCGCTTCCGGCCGTTGAGAATGTAGAATTTCCCCTCGTAGAAGAGCGGCGTCGGGACATCGGTGGTGAGTTCGCGGATATTCTGCGACGGTGCGGCTTCGGCGGCGTCCTCGGTGGGTTGCACGTGGCTTTGCCACGCGAGCGATTTGTGCGAAAGCGTGCCGGAGCCGCCGGCTTTCACGGCGTAAACCGGCGCGTCTTTGGGTCCGCAGGCGAGGATGACGCCGCCGCCGACAGCGGGGGAGGGGACGAGGCGCCAGTGGCCGATGCGCGTCGGGTTCCACGTGCCCCAGCGCCAGAGTTCGCGGCCGGTGGCGGGTTCGTGGCCGCTGATGGCGTCGCCTCCGACGACGACGAGCTCGGCGCGGCCCTGGTGTACGAAGGGCAGGGGAGTGCTGAAGGCCTCGCGCGATTCGGCGACGGCGTCCGACGGGCGGACGTGGCGCCAGAGGTCTTTGCCGGTGGCCGGGTCGATCGCGAGGAGGAAGGATTCGTTGCCGGTGGGCTGGCCGTTGCCGCGGACGGCGACGTCGCGTTGCAGCACCTGCATGATGAGGCGTCCCTCGTGCAACAGCGGGCTGGCGGAGAAAGTCCACTGGAACGCGAAGGGGCCGATGTTGCGCTCCCAGAGTTTTTTCCCGGCGACATCGAAGGCGACGAGGTCACCGGTGCCGAAGAAAAACACGACGAGCTTGCCGTCGGTCACGGGCGAAGGGGAGCACGAGTTGCTGTATTGGCCGTCGGTGGTGAACTCGCTGATCTCCGCGCGCCAGAGCTGGGCGCCGGTGCGGCGGTCGAGGCAGAGAGCCGATTGTTTTTTCGTCTTGGGATCGGCGGCAGTGGCAAACACGCGGTCGCCCCAAATCACGGGCGTGGCGGCGGAGGCGCCGGGCATGGCAACGGCCCATTTGACGCCCTCGGTCTTGCTGAAGGTGGCGGGCAGATTTTTTTCCGGGCTGGAGCCGTTATGGAGCGGTCCGCGCCAGTTGGACCAGTTTTCGGCATGCAGCGCGGCGGCGGAGAGGGCGAAAGCAACGAAGGAGAGGAGGCGGGGAGGCATGGGGAACGTTTTTTGAGGGATCAAAGACAAGGCGAAGCGAAAAGGCAAAAACAGGAGCTGAAATTGGGACAAGGTGGGGAATGGCTACTTCAAAAACGTATGCGGCAGCCAGGTTGCGAGGCCGGGAATGAGAAACACGGCGAGCAGCGCGAGCAGGAGGGCGCCCACAAACGGCCAGCAGCGCCGGATCGTCTCGTCGTAGCTGCAGCCGGCGATGCTGGTCCCCACAAACAGGCAGACTGCCACCGGGGGCGTCGTCCCGCCGATCTGCGTTGCGATCACCATGAGAATACCGAGGTGAATCGGGTCGAAGCCGAAGGTGGAGCCGATCTTGACGATGAGCGGCGTGAGGATGATGAGCACCGCCAGCGACTCGATGAACATGGTCAATACGAGCATGATGCCCACCAGCACGAGC
>JBIKOK010000208.1:0-11874 GCA_044358025.1 Opitutaceae bacterium | reverse complement strand
CCCATCGAAGAACGCTCCGCCCGGGAAGTCACGCATCTCACCGGCCGGTTGCCCGACGGCACGGTCGCCACCGTCGCCCTGCTCCCGGACGGCAGCCGCGCCGCCAACCCCGCCTTCGACGTGACCCCGGCCCGCCTCGTCACCGGCCTGATCACCGAACGCGGCGTGTGCGCGGCCGACGCCGCCGCCTTGCGCGCGTTGTTCCCGGACAAGGTCGTCGCAACCTGACCGGGCCCGCCGCATTCGCCCTCGCGCGCGACTGCGCTGGGGCACTGGCCCACGCCCCCAAGCTCAAGAAACCTAGCGAATTCGCCGAGGCGGAATCCTCATTGCGACTTGGCGCACGCATCCAACTCGATCTCGAACAGGAGATCGTCGCGGCAAACGACGCAGTGCGTGTTCACGACCGGCATCGATTGCAGGTTCCGTTCGGCGCACCACTCGTTGAAAAAACGCCGATACGACGGATCACGGTAGTAGGCGGTCGCGCGCGTGACATCGCGGTAGTCCATGCCCCGCGACTGCAGAATTCCGGCGATCACCTCCATCGTCAGATCGACCTGTTTCTTGGCATCGCCGACCCAGGCGGTTTTCCCGCCGGGATGGATGCTCGCGGTGCCCGAGACGAGCAACCGCCGCCAGCCGCCGGAATCGATCTCCATCGCGCGGCTAAACGAGCTGCCGTAAGCGGGAGCGGGACATTGCAGCGGCGAGCCGATCTCCTTCGCCCGCACGCCTTCGCCGATCGGCCGGACCGCCCAGGCCGCGACCGTGAGCGCGGCGCCGTCCGCGTTGCGCGCGCCGATGCCCGTGCTCGCCGGCAGGGAACCCGTGCGGAACTTCACCGTGGCATAGTGCGCGGAGCGCACCCGGTTGAACTCACCATACCACGCCAAAATATCTTCGTTGTAGAACCACGTGCGCACGACGTCGCCGAGCTCGAAGCCCGCCTGATCCAGCGCCCACTCCATGTTGCCGAACGTCTGCTGCACCTGCGCGCCCGCCCCGAGCGTCCGCGCGGTCGGCCCGAGGCCGCCGAGCAAACAGTGGCGCGCCCCCGCGTCTTCGTAGACCGAACCGACGATCCGGTTGCCCAGGCGCACACGCGTCACGACGCGGCCGCTCACCGCAAACGCCTGCACGCCGGCGAGCGGCGCACCGTCGCAGCTGAAACCCTCAATCCACGTGACCGGCCATTGCGCTTCCCCGAGCGCCGTCTGCATCGCACGGTCGATCTCGTCCCGCGCCGCGAGCGAGCCGTAAATCATCACACCGAGCAGTTCGCCCTCCTGCGCGGCGAGACTGCCCGCCAGCCGGTTAAACACCCCCGTCACCGGCTCGCCCGCCCGCATCGTCTCCGTCAGCACGAACTCGGGCGAGGGTCTGCGTCCAGCTGGAAGCAGGACACCCTGCGGCCCGGCCGCAAGCGGGTGGGACATGGCCATCACTCCATCGGGGTTTGAAGATTGCATGGGCCGGGAGACGCGACGCGATTGCGCGGGTTACCGGACGCGCGCCCACCCCCGTGAACAAGCCGGCTTAATACGCCGGGGAATGAGCCCGATAAGTCCGCGTTCATTGCCCGTCCGGCGCGTAGCGCTGCCGGCCTGCACGCGTCAACGCAACGAGCCCTCACCATGTTCTTCCTCGGCCAAACCCGTCTCGTCGGTCGTCGGCGCGCGTCCCCTGCGCGGATCTTGGCGCGATACACCGGATCGATTGGCGCCGCTGTCGCGGGGGCAATCCTTGCGCTCTCCACCGCGACCTTCGCCGCCGAACCCGGGTCTGCCCCCGCGCCGGTCCCGGCTCCCGTCCTCAAAAAAAAGGCGGCCAAACCGAAACCAGCGCCGCGCGAAACGCCCGGCAGCATTTATGAGCTGGCCGCGGCCCCGAAGCCCAGGGGAAGAATCGACGAGCTGGTTTTTGACCGGCTGACCCAGCTCGGCATCGCGCCCGCGCACGGGTGCACCGACGCCGTCTTCGTGCGCCGCGTGTTTCTCGATGCGATCGGCACGCTCCCGACCGCGGCCGAAACCCAGGATTTCCTCGCGTCCACCGCGCCGGACAAGCGCGCCGCCCTCATCGACCGCCTGCTGGCCCGCGACGAATACGCGGATTACTGGGCGATGAAGTGGAGCGATCTGCTCCGCGTAAAGGCCGAGTTCCCCGTGAACCTCTGGCCCAACGCCGCCCAAGCCTACCACCGCTGGATCGTCGCATCGCTCCGCGCCAATCTGCCCTACGACCAGTTTGCGCGCGAACTGCTCACCTCGAACGGTAGCAACTTCCGCATCGGTCCCGTCAACTTCTACCGCGCCGTGCAGAACAAGGAGCCCGCGTCGATCGCCCGCACCGTCGCGCTGACGTTCCTGGGCGAACGCGCCGAAAAATGGGCCCCCGACCGCCTCGCCGGCCTCGCCGGATTTTTCACCCAACTGACTTACAAGGGCACCGGCGAATGGAAGGAAGAGATCGTGTTCTTCGATCCCAACAAACCGCCACCGCCCCGGGACGCGCACCCCGCAACGTTTCCCGACGGCACCGTCGCCACCTTCCCGCCGGATCGCGACGGACGCGACGTGTTCGCCACGTGGCTCGTCGATCCGCGGAACCCGTGGTTCGCCCGCGTGATGGCCAACCGGGTCTGGTCGTGGCTGCTCGGGCGCGGCATCGTGCACGAGCCCGACGATTTCCGGCCGGACAATCCGCCGACCAATCCGGCCCTGCTGGCCCGGCTCGAAAGCGAGTTCGTTGCCGCCCGCTACGACGTGAAGCTGCTCATGCGGGTGATCCTGAATTCGCAGACCTACCAGCTCTCGTCGATCACCCGCAGTTCGCGGCCGGAGGCGGAGGCAAACTTCGCCTTCTACGCTCCGCGCCGGCTCGATGCCGAAGTGTTGATCGACGCACTGAATCAGATCACCGGCACAACCGAAAAATATTCGAGCCCGATTCCCGAGCCCTTCACCTTCATCCCCGATGACCAACGCTCGATCGCGTTGCCCGACGGCAGCATCACCAGCGCGTTCCTCGAAAACTTCGGGCGACCCTCGCGCGACACCGGACTCGAATCGGAACGCAACAACCGCATTACCGCCTCCCAGCGCCTCACCCTGCTCAACTCGACGCAGGTGCAGCGCAAAATCGAACAGGGTCCGAAACTTCAGGCCCTGATCCGGAATCGCACCGCACCCCGTGAAATCATCGACGGCCTTTACCTCACCATTCTCTCGCGTCCGCCCACCCCCGACGAACGCCGGATTGTCAGCGCCCGCGCCTTGAGCGGCCCCGACGGCCGGACCGCCGCCGTCGATCTCGCGTGGGCGCTGATCAACAGCGCCGAATTCCTCTACCGCCACTGAGCCGCGCCCGCCGGCCCCACCGCCGAAAAATCTCCGCCGCCCATGAACCTCCACCACAGCGTCGATCCCCGCCTCTGGAACCTCGCCTCCGAACTCCGCGTCCTCGGTCTCGGCGGCCCGCCCATGACGCGCCGCGACGCCATCCGCCGCGGCCTCCTCGGCACCGCCGGGCTCGCCCTCTCCGGCGGCCTGGTCTCCCGCGCCCTGGGCGGGCCGACCGCCCCGGTTTCGGCCCCGCCGGTCGCCCCAAAGGCAAAGTCGGTGATTCAAATCTGGCTCTGGGGCGGTCCTTGCCATCTCGATACGTTCGATCCGAAACCCGACGCGGGCTACGACTATTCCGGCGCGCTGAAGACCCCGATTCCGACCAATGTCGCCGGCATCCGGATCGGCGAGCTCCTGCCGCTGCTCGCGAAGCAGGCCGACAAATACTCGATCATCCGCAGCCTGACCCACGGCATCAACGGCCACGAGACGGCCGCCTACACCGTCCAGACCGGCCGCGCTTCCGGCGGTCGCGACGTGTTTCCCGGCACCGGCGCCGTCGTGTCGCTCTTCAAGGGCTACGATGCCGGCTACAAGGGCCTGCTGCCGCCCTACATCGTGCTCACGGAACTCCAGGGCCGTTTCTCCGAGGCCGGTTTCCTCGGCGGCCGCTACAAACCGTTTGCGACCGGCGGCGATCCGGGCGCCGCCCGTTTCGTGGTTGAGGGCGTCGTGGCCCAGGGCATCACCGACGAACGCCAGCGCGCCCGCCGGGAATTCCTGCACCAGCTCAACACCTTTGAGCGCGCGATGAAGAGCGGCGACCCGCGTCTCTCCGCCCTCGGCCAGTGCGAAAACGACGCCTACGAGATGATCCTCGGCGACGCCGGCAAGGTCTTCGATCTGTCCCAGGAAAAAGATGCGCTGCGCGACGGCTACGGTCGCACCACCTTCGGCCAGTCCTGCCTGATGGCCCGCCGCCTCGTCGAGCGCGGCGTTCCGTATATCACGATCAACTACAAGGGCTGGGACACCCACAAGCAGCACTTCCCGATCATGCGCCGCAAACTCCCCGAGTTTGACCGCGGCCTCGCGACTTTGCTCGCCGATCTGGCCGACCGCGGCCTGCTCGACAGCACGATCGTGCTCGCCGGCGGGGAATTCGGCCGGACGCCGAAAGTGCTGTGGGAATCCCCCTGGAACGGCGGGCGCGGTCACTGGGGCAAGGCCTTCTCCGCCGTCGTCGCCGGCGGCGGGTTCAAGGGCGGCCACGTCGTCGGCCAGACCGACGCGCGCGGCGAGGAAGTCACCGACCGGCCGGTGCAACCCAGCGATCTGATCGCGAGCATGTATGAACTCCTCGGAATCGACGGGAACGCCAAGCTCCCCCACCCCGAGGGCGCCGATGTGCGCGCGATGCCCGGCGCGACGGAGGTTGGCCGGCGCTCCGAACGCCTCGCGGAAATCATGTAACCCCGGGAAACCCATGCGCTCGCTCAAAAAAATTCTGCCGGTGCTCATCGAGGAGCTCGATCCGTGGCTTTTCTTCCTCATCACCGCGACGCTCCTCTGCTCTCTGCCCCGCCCCGCCCTCGCGCAGCCCAACGCCAACCGTCCGCCGCCCCATCTCGCCTTTGCCTATCCGGCCGGCGGTCAGCAAGGCACCACCTTCACGGTTTCCGTCGGCGGACAGAATCTCACGTCGGCCGCCGCCGCGTATTTTTCCGGCACCGGGATCAGTGCCAGGATCACCGGTTACGAGCGCCCGCTCTCGCAAAAGGAAATCAACGACCTGCGCGAAGAAGCCCAAAAATTGCAGGACAAGCGCACCGCCGCCCGCTCCGACCCGAAAAAACCCGCGTTCACGCCGGAGGATGAAAAGCGGGCGGCCGAAGTGCGCGTCCAACTCGCCACCCGCGGCAACCGCCAGGTCAGCCCCGTCCTCGCCGAAACCGTCACGCTCGAGGTGACTGTGGCCGCAAGCGCCGCGACCGGCGAACGCGAAGTTCGCCTCCGCACCCCCAACGGCCTCTCCAACCCGATGGTCTTTTCCGTGGGCCAGCTCCCGGAATTTCGCGAACCGGTGCGCATCGCCACCGCCGGCCCCCATCCGCCGCGGCCGAACCGCGAACCCGACCCGCGCAACGCCCGGACAAAATCCGCCAGAGAAATCACGCTGCCCGCGGTCGTGAACGGCCAGATTCTCCCCGGCGAGGTCGACCACGTCCGTTTCTCCGCCCGCAAAGGCCAGCGCATCGTCATGGTCGCCAGCGCCCGCGCCCTCATCCCCTATCTCGCCGACGCCGTGCCGGGCTGGTTTCAGGCCACCCTCGGTCTCGCCGACGCCACCGGCCGGGAGGTCGCCTACTCCGACGACTACCGTTTCAATCCGGACCCCGTTCTCTGCTACGTCATTCCGGCCGACGGCACCTATGTGCTGGAGATCAAGGACGCCATTTACCGCGGGAGGGAAGATTTCGTCTATCGCGTCACCGTCGGCGAACTGCCGTTTGTCACCGGCATCTTCCCCCTCGGCGCGAGCTGCGGTGAACGGGCCACCTTCGAACTTTCCGGGTGGAACCTCACCTCCGAACGGCTTTCCCTCGAGACCAAAGACCGCCAGCCCGGCACGTTTCTCGTTTCCGTGCGCGGCAACGGCCAGCTCTCCAACCCCGTGCGCATCGCGCTCGACGCCCAGCCCAACCTGCTCGAGATCGAGCCCAACGACCACCCGGGCACTGCCCAGCCGATCGTCCTGCCCCTCACCGTCAACGCCCGCATCGGGCGCGCCGGCGACGAGGACGTGTTTCGGTTCAATGCCAAGGCCGGGGAGGAAATCGTCGCGGAAGTCTTCGCGCGTCGGCTCGGATCCCCGCTCGACCCCGTCCTCAGGCTCACCGCCGCCGACGGGAAGCCCCTCGCGTTCAACGACGACCACGAGGACAAGGGCGCCGGCCTGCTCACCCACCAGGCCGACTCGCGTCTCGCCTGCACGCTGCCGTCCGACGGCGCTTATTTTCTGACCGTCGCCGACACCCAGCACCAAGGCGGTCCGGACTACGCCTACCGGTTGCGCGTCAGCGCGCCCCGGCCCGATTTCGAGCTGCGCGTCGCCCCGTCGAGCATCAACGTCCGCGCCGGCGCAAGCATCGCTGTCACCGTTTTCGCCCTACGGCACGACGGTTTCACCGGAGAGATCGGACTGCAGCTGCGCGGTGCCCCGCTGGGTCTGGTCCTGAGCGGCGGACGCATTCCCGCGAACCAGGACAAAGTGCAGGTCACCCTCACGGCGCCGTTTTCGGCGACCGACGATGTGTTCACCCTCGGCCTCGCGGGTCTGGCCACCATCGACGGGAAGACCGTCGCCCATGCGGCGGTGCCCGCGGACGACATGATGCAGGCGTTTCTCTACAAGCATCTCGTCGCGTCGCGCGACCTCATGGTCAACGTCACGGGCCGCGGCGCCCCGTTCCGCGTCATTTCGAAACTGCCCCTGCGTCTCACGCCCGGCGGCACCGTCCGCGTGCAAATCGCCGCGCCCGCCGCGCGCACCGCCGGCCAGATGGTGTTCGAACTCGCCGAGCCTCCCGATGGCATCACCGTCCAGAAATCTTCGGCCGGATCCGGCGATACCGTCACGGTGACGATCGCCTGCGATGCGGCCAAGCTGAAGCCCGGCACGCAGGGCAATCTGCTGCTCACGGGCTTCGGCGAACGGCCCAACCCCAAAACCAAGGTCAACCAGCGCTCACCGCTCGGGGCCGTGCCGGCGATCCCGTTCGAAGTGGTCGGGCCCGCCCGTCCGTCGGCCTGACC
Organism: Opitutaceae bacterium; assembly: GCA_044358025.1. GTDB lineage: Bacteria > Verrucomicrobiota > Verrucomicrobiia > Opitutales > Opitutaceae > GAS368. Next base: position 4,711 of record JBIKOK010000208.1, on the reverse strand, counting down.
AAGGCCTGCGTCATCCCCGCGTGCGCGCTTGCCACCTCCGGGGATTGCAGCATCTGATCGCCCATGCGCCCCACCCCCCGCGTTCTCCTCGCCGCCCTCGGTCTGTTCCTCGTTGCGTCCCTCGCCCGCGCCCATGCGCCCGCGACGGACATGTTCGGCGCCGCCCGAAAATTTCTCGGCGCCCTCGATCCCGCGCAGCAGAAACAGGCCACCTTTCCCCTCACCGACAAGGAGCGCGAAAATTGGTTCTTCACCCCCGTCCCCCGCCAGGGTCTCGCGTTGAAACAGATGAACGAGTCGCAGCGCGCCCTCGGCCTCGCCCTCCTCCGCACCGGGCTCGGCCAGCGCGGCATCGTCCGCGCCGAAGCCATCATGTCGATGGAACTGGTGCTAAAGGAACTGGAGAAGGACACCCCTCCCGGCCGCCGCGATCCCAGCAATTACCTGATCACGATCTTCGGTACCCCCTCGGAAAAAAACTCCTGGGGCTGGCGTTTCGAAGGCCACCATCTCTCGTTCAACTTCACGCTCATCGATGGTGCCCACGTGTTTTTCGCGCCGGCCTTCATCGGCAGCAATCCGGGCGAAGTTCTCGCCGGCCCCCGCACGGGCGAGCGCGTCCTCGGCGAAGAGGAAGACCTCGGCCTCGCCCTGATCAACGCCCTCGATGACGCCCAGCGCAAAGTCGCGATCATCGCCCCCGAAGCCCCCAAGGAAATTGTCACGACCAACAAACGTCGCGTCGACCCGCTCGCTCCGGTCGGCATCGCCGCCGCGCAACTCACCCCGGCCCAACGCGACCAGCTTTTCGGACTCGTCAAAGTGTATGCCGCCCGCGGCCGCACCGAGCTCGCCGATGAAACCTTCGCGAAGATCACCGCGGCCGGTCTCGACCAGGTGACCTTTGCCTGGGCCGGCGCGTTGGTCCGCCGCAAAGCCACCTATTACCGCATCCAAGGCCCGACCTTCCTCATCGAGTTCGACAACTCCCAGAACAACGCGAACCACATCCATACGGTATTCCGCGATTTCAAAGGCGACTTCGGGGGCGGCAACGACGCGCTGGCCGAGCATTACGCCAAAGAGCACAAACCGTAGCCGCTACGCGGCGCACGCCGGACGGTCGGGCAGTGGAACCCTGTCGATCCGCGGAGGATAGCTGGGCCAAATCACGGCGCGGACACCGGGAGTGCGTGTCTGGGGGTTTTTTCCCAGAAAAATATTCTGGACGACCGGCCCCGGATCGTCACCTTCCGCAACGCATCAGGAACGAACCGGCCTTCAAAAAGCCGGTTCCGCCAACCGGGCCGGGAGCGGCCACGGTGGATCGAGGACGGCCTCGGATGTGCGCAACCCGCAAGGGAAGCGAACCAAGAACGCTCCCGAAGACGAAACCGATCTGATGCCCAGATCGGTTTTTTGTTTTCAAAACCTGCTGCGCGATAACTCCCACAAAGACACATCACGCATCATGAATACCATCGCCACCCTTCCCGGCATCCGCGTCCGCGCGGAAAACGAGAACCATCACCTGTGGAACAACCACGGGACCTGGTTCCTGCACTACACCGTCCACCCCACCCCCTTCACCAAGGAGCGCATCCGCCGCTCGCTCGGCACGAAGGACGTCCTGGTCGCCCGCGAACGCCGCGATACCTTCTTTGCCCAGCTCGCCAGCGAAGCCGCGAAGGCCGCCGCCCACGCTCCGGCCCGCAAAGCCGTCGCCGCCTGAGTAGGCCGACCGGAGGGACGCCGATCCCGGCGCCCTCCCTCCGCAAAGCCGGCGGTCAAATCCGCCGCGCCTCGCCGGCTCACGGAATCTTCAACCGTTGGCCGGGACGCAACGCGTTCTCGCCCTTGAGCACTTCGCGGTTGGCTTCGTAGATTTCCTGCCAGCGGGCCGTGGTGCCGTAGTAGCGGCTGCTGATGCGGGTCAACGAATCGCCCTCCTGCACCACATGGGTCCGCAACTGCGGGGCGGCAACCGGGCCCGCCTGTGGAGCCACGGTGGGCGTCGCGGGGACGAGCGGGGAAGTGGTGAGACCCGAGCCGCCGTTGATCAGGCGGGCCGCCGAGGCAATTTGATCGAGCGTGCCCTGCGCCTGCCGGAGACGCGCGGTGATCGCCGCATTTTCCTGCTGGAGTTGGGCCAGACGCGAAACCCGGTCGCGCTCGACCGCCTGCAACGAATCGCTCAACCGCGCACTTTCCGCGCGGGTCGCCGCCAGGTCGCGCTGGGCGGCGGCGAGTTGCGCGGCGGCAGCGGCGGAGACGCCCGCCGCGCGTTGCTCGGCGTCCTGCTTCCCCTGCTCGCTTGCTTTCGCCAGCCGAACGTTGTCGGCGCGCAGGGTCGCCAGTTGCGCCTCCATTTCCTTGAGGTTGCCGCTGAATTTCTCGTTCGCACCGGTGAGCTCGGCGACCGCCGAACCCTGCTGCTCGGCGGCTTTCTGCGCGTCGGCGAGCTTCGTCTTCACTTCGGCGAGTTCGGCGCGGAGCGTGCCGGCGGTTTCGCCGACCGAGCCCAGCCGGGAATTTTCCGTCCGCAGGGCCGCGAGTTGGGCCGTCAGGTCTTTGACCTGCAGCTGGAGTTTCTCCCCGGCGGCGGCGGCCTCGTTGACTGACGAGACCTGCTGCTCGAGCGCGCGGTTGCCGGCGCTGACGCGGGCCCGCAGGTCGGCCAGTTCGCTGCGCATTTGCTCCGCGGCGGACCGCGCCTGGTCTGCCTGCTGCTGGAGTGCGGATTTGTCCGCGGCAATCTTTTCGTTCTGGCCGGTCAATTCGGCCACGCTCGCGCCGTGCACCTCGGCCGCTTTCCCGACCTCGGCGAGTTTCGCCTTCACGCCCGCCAGCTCGGCGCGCAGCACGGCGGCCGTTTCACTGGCCGAACCAAGCCGGGAGTTCTCCGCCTGCACGGCGGCGAGCTGGGCACCCAGATCCTTGATCTGCGCCTGGAATTTTTCCCCGGCGGACGCGGCCTCGTTGGCCGACGCCACCTGCCGCTGGAGGGCCTGCTCACCTGCGGCCGCGCGGGCGCGCAGCTCGGCGAGCTGTTTCTCCGCGCCCGTTTTCTCCCCGGCGAGTTTCTCGTTGAGCCCGGTCAACTCGGCGACACTGACGCTTTGCTGCTCGGTCGCCCTGGCGGCTTCCGCCAGCTTGCTCTTCAAGCCCGCCAGCTCGGCCCGCAACGCGGCCGCGGCTTCCCCGACGGAACCCAGCCGGGAGTTTTCCGCCTGCACGGCGGCAAGTTGGGCGCCCAGGTCCTTGATCTGCGCCTGGAATTTTTCCCCGGCGGACGCGGCCTCGTTGGCGGACGCGACCTGCCGCTGGAGCGCCTGATCGCCCGCGGCCACGCGGGCGCGCAGCTCGGCGAGCTGTTTCTCCACGCCCGTTTTCTCCCCGGCGAGTTTCTCGTTGAGCCCGGTCAACTCGGCGACACTGACGCTTTGCTGCTCGGTCGCCCTGGCGGCTTCCGCCAGCTTGCTCTTCAAGCCCGCCAGCTCGGCCCGCAGCGCGGCCGCGGCTTCCCCGACGGAACCTAGCCGGGAGTTTTCCGCCTGCACGGCGGCGAGTTGGGCGCCCAGATCCTTGATCTGCGCCTGAAATTTTTCCCCGGCGGACGCGGCCTCGTTGGCGGACGCGACCTGCCGCTGGAGCGCCTGATCGCCTGCGGCCACGCGGGCGCGCAGCTCGGCGAGTTCGGTGCGGGTCTGCTCCGCCACTGACCGGGACTGGGCGAACTGTTTTTCCAACGCCGCTTTTTCCGCGGCGAGCTTTTCATTCAATCCGGTCAACTCGGCCACACTGGTGCTCTGTTGGTCCGTTGCCTTGGTCGCATCGGCGTATTTGGCCTGCAGAGCGGCAAACTCGGTCCGGGCTTTTTCCGCTTCGGTCCGGGCGGTTTCCGCCGTCTGTTTGAAGAGGGTGAGCTGACGCTCCGCGGTCGAGAGCTTGGCGAACATGTCCTCCACCTGCGTGCGCAGGGTGTCGCGCTCCTGCGCCGGCCCGGTGGCCGACTTGCGGGCTTCGGCGGCGGCGCGCTCGGCGGCCGTCTTTTCCCCCGCCAGCTGTTCGTTCACCGCGGTCAGACGGGACTGCTCGGTGCGGAGTTTTTCGTTCGCTTCGTTCGCAACACGGAGGCGGGCCGCCGCCTGATCCAGCTCGGTCTTGGACGCCGACTCTTCGGATCCCTTGGACTCGAGCAGCGAGCGGTTCGCCTCGGCCAACGACTTGCTCGCTTCGCGCGCGCGTTGCAATTGCGTGGCCATCGAGGACATCTCGCGGGCCGAATTCTTCCGGTCATCGTCGAGCTGCGCTTCCATGGTGCGCACCTGGTCCTGCAGCGTCTGCATCTCCAGGCGCATGGCGTCGGTGGGCGCCGCCTTCACGGCGGCGGCCTGCGCGGCCAGCGCCGCGGCGACGCTCTGCATCGAAACCTCGAGGTCCTTCTGCAAACTGTCGTTGCGCTGGGTGAGTTCGACGATGGTGCGGCTCGCGTTGTCAAACTGGGCGTTGAGCTTCTCCAGCGTGTCGCGATCGTCCGCTTGCGTGCGGGCCGCGGCAGCGAGCCGGTCGCGTTCCACGGTGAGCGCCTCGAAACGGGCCGTCAGGGCGGCAAGCTGGGCGGCGCCCTCCCGGCCGGCGGCGGCCTGGACCTGCTGGGCGGCGGTCAACTTGGCCTGGGTATCGGTGAGTTGAGCCCGGGCGTCTCCGA